>CACYBO010000194.1 GCA_902772685.1 uncultured Eubacteriales bacterium
CCAGTCCTGCTCCCAGTGATGAGAAAGCAGCAATTAGTTCTGCGCCTGTAAATCCTGTCATTTTATTCTCCTCCTTAAATCATTTGTAATTGATTTTGTAGCATTTATCATGAACCGTACCCGGGCAAAAGCCCCGCAGCCCGGCTTTCTACCTTTGTTTTAGCTCTCTACCGGATGTCTTCCGTTGTCGATGAATACCATGGTCAGCATGGTGAAGATGTACGCCTGCAGAATCGGCTCGAACATATCGAACCAGAAGTTCAGAATCAGCGGCCATCCGATCTGGAAGAACGGTATGATGGACTCTCTTGAAAGATCCGGATCAGCGAATACGTTGATGAGAGCAGCTGATGCTGTCTGCAGTCCGCTGTATACCAGAGACATGAGAATTACGCCGGCGAGAATGTTACCGAAGAGTCGGCATGCCAGCGTTACCGGGAACATACTGTCACTGATGATGTTCAGCGGCAGCATGAACGGATACGGTGATGAGAGTTCTTTGATGTAACCCTTGGCTGTCTGCGCTTTGACCGCGTGGTAGTGGATCAGAACAAACGTGACAAGAGCTAATGGGAACGTGCAGTTCAGATCTGATGTAATCGGTCTGAGGTCAAGCAGTCCAAGCATGCTTCCCAGGCCGAGGAACACAATCAGCGTTCCGCAGTATGGGGCAAACTTGTCTGAGATGTCACCCATTACATCTTTGACCATCTTGTAGACAAATCCGACAAGCATCTCACCCAGAAGCTGAGCGCCGTGCGGAACAGTCTGCATCTTTCGTGTCGCCAGGAATGCGAAAAGCAGTATTGCGAGACTCACAATCAAGCTGAAACATACTGTTTCGCTGATAGGAACACCTCCGATCGAGAATATGATCCGTGGTCCTAATTCCATTCGCTGTCACCTCCTTAACTAGTCGAACCGGCTATAAACTTGGCCAGTCATCCTCGTCATCATATACGCTCAGATCGTTCCATTCCTTTGGCTCGGTCCAGTCGTTGAGAGGATTTTTCTTTTTTTTGATGAACTTATACACTACGCCATAGAGGAACATGATCCCAAAGTGTATAGTTACGAAGCCGATGCCGCATCCGAAGCCGCACGGAAGGCTGGCCTTGATGCATATGAAGAACACCGCTCCGTATAAAAACAGTCTCACAACGTACCCGAGGAGAATAGGGGATTTCTTTGACTCCTCCATGAGGGTCTCACCTGTCCTGACCAGAATGATGAAACCGAGTACGGATACCGCCGTGCCGGCGGCCAATCCGACAGAGAACAGAACATTCGGACCGATAATGAAAAGAGATACCACCTCAGCCACCGCCGCCATGACGATTCCGTAGATGATTATCTCATTTCTGAACTCCTTAAGACTGGTCACATGCCTGCCCTTTCCATGCCATGAAAATATTCTATGAAACTGCTGTAAAAGTTAGTTATAATTATACATGATTTTGCTGTTATTTCAACTACAAACCATTAATTAAAATATTAACGGAATCAACTGTCGCAAGGGTGTCAGGATTATTTGCTGAATGTACTAAAATTGTATTTTCCGATTTTTGTAACTAGTTTGCGGTTTGTTTATACTGACTTGCCTAAAGCCCGCCAATCACATTGCGGACCCATTTCTTTGAGAAGAAACGCAAAGTGACCAACACACCTTTGACCACGGCCTCACAGCGCACTGCCATAACGGCGAAGTAAATTGGCCAGCCCAGTTTCAAAGCTGTGATGAACGCCGCCGGCACTCCTATCGCCCAAACCGTTCCAACATCCGCAATCGCTGCAAACTTGGTGTCTCCGCCGCAACGGAGTATTCCCGTCACAATCGTCGCATTGTGAACTTCAAGCCAGAGCATACAGGCATAGACGATGAATGTCTTCCACGCCATATCCGCTCCTGCCGGTGTGAAATCAAAGAGACTGAGTATTGGTTTGCCAAAAAGCAGGGCGATACCACCCATGACCACCCCGACAATCAGTCCGAGCACAATCATCCTCTTTCCTGTTTCATATGCTTCCTTGCTTTTGCCTTCGCCCAGCTTTTGCCCGATTAATATGAGCGCGGCGTCGCCGATGCTGAACGCAAGCATGGAAAAAATATTGCTTATCGTATTACACGCCTGATAAGCAGCTCCCGCAGTGACACCAATCCGCGCGAAGGCTGCAACATACATGGCTGTTCCCAGCCCCCACATCGTTTCGTTAATCGTTGTTGGTATCGAATTCTTCACAATACGCAAGGCCAGCTCCCTGCTGTAACTAAAGTATTCCCTGAGTTCACCCTTTATGATATTTCCCCTCACAAAAACGAAGAACAGTATGATTGTCAGTTCTATGATTCTGGCAATTACCGTAGCCAATGCGGCTCCCTGGATTTCCATCCTCGGCATGCCAAAGTGGCCGTAGATCAGACAGTAGTTAAAAAAAGTGTTCGCACAGAATCCGGTCACGCTGGCAACCAAAGGCAGATGCGTCTGCTGGGTTGATCGCAGCGCGATGGTAAAACTCTGCGTAACAGGAATAAGAAGAAAGCAAAAGGCTCCGGTCCTAACATAGGGAATCCCCGCTTCAATGACCTCCGGTATGTTCGTGAAAACTTTAAGAACGTGCTCCGGAAGCAGAAAGGCTATCAGAAAAAACAGTATCCCCATACAGAAATTGACCGTCAGGGCAAAACCCGTCGTTCTCCGTATATTCACGTAATCCTGTGAGCCGAAAAACTGGGCCATGAAGGTCGCGTTGCCGCTGGAAAAACCATAGACGAGCATCCAGAAAACGAAGAAGATCTGCATGGACACGCCGACTGCATTCAGTGCCAGCTCCCCCAGTCCGCCAATCATCAGATTGTCTATCAAATTCAGGCTCGAGGCAATCAGGCTCTGTAAAGCGATAGGCCCCGCAATGAGGCCTACCTGTTTCATCAGTCTTTTATTGTCAAATGTGTTCAGATTATCTGTCATCTGGTTTTTTATCATCAATTTTTACTGCTTTGATTTTAGGCGAATCCGGCAACTCCTTCAATATTCTGTAGCCCTTGAGGCTTACCTTGTTTGTTCCGGTATCGGTCAGGATGACTCCTACGATAATCGCCGCCAGGAAAACGAGACCGATGCATTCTATGAAGAGTTCGCGGCTGTAGAGAATCGCGGTGATTCCCATTATTCCACTGACGCTGTACATCAGCAGCACAGCACGCCTTTGCCCGAAGCCTGCTCTCAGGATACGGTGATGGAGATGTTCCTTGTCCGCGGTTCCTATCGACTGATGGCGGAGCGTTCTCCTGACAATCGCCATGATTGTGTCGATGATCGGGAGCCCCAATACAAGAGCCGGTATCACAACGACGACGAGGGTCGCACTCTTAACTGTACCGAGAATCGACAGAGATGCAATCGCAAACCCAAGGAGCTGCGATCCTCCGTCACCCATGAACGTCTTCGCCGGATGGAAATTGAACGGCAGAAATCCAAGGCATGCTCCGGCGACGACCATCATGCAGATCGTCGGAGGATACCAGCCATGGATATAGGAAACGTAGGCGATGGAAAGGGCTGAAATCGCACTGATTCCCGCCGCCAGTCCGTCGAGCCCATCTACGAGGTTGACGGCGTTTGTGATTGCAACAAGCCAGAGGACCGTCACAATATAACATACAGCGATACCAAGATCCATGTGTCCTTCGCCGAACCAGTTCGTAACAAACGATATCCTCAGACCCATGGCAAAAACAACTGTGGCACAAATGATCTGTCCGATGAGTTTGACGATCGGCTTCATGCCTTTCAGATCATCTACCGCACCCAAAATATAGATGAGCGTGCAGCCAACCATGATTGCAGGTAAATGCCGCTGCGCCTGCGCGAAAAGCGCGAGCCCAACCATGATCCCTGCATATATTGCTATGCCTCCGAATCTTGGCATAGGTTTGTTGTGGACCCTCCGTTTGTCCTTAGGCACATCCATGGCACCGAGCTTCGGCGCCAGCAGGATGGACAGAGGCGTGACCAGCGCAGTCACAAGAGCTGCGACTACCAGGGGCGCCCACAGATCAAAACTTGTTGCGGTCAATTTGTTTCTCCCAGCATAACAATCCTGAGCCCGGCTTCTTTGAGAATTTCAACAGCCAGCTCATCAGGATAACCTTCTCTGACTACTATCCGCTCTATCCCTGCATTTATAATCATCTTCGCACAGATAACGCAAGGCTGGTGCGTGATGTATATTGTCGCACCTTCCACACTCTGCCCCAGCGTTGCCGCCTGAATGATAGCGTTCTGTTCCGCATGCAGCGCTCTGCAAAGTTCATGCTTCTCGCCTGAAGGAACTCCGAGCTGCTCCCGGAGACATCCTCCTTCTCTTTCTCCGCAATGTGCAATCCCTCTGGGTGCACCGTTGTACCCGGTTGCAATGATGTGCTTGTCCTGAACAATAACTGCTCCGACCTGTCTTCTCAGGCAGGTGGATCTCCTTGCCGTCAGAACCGCAAAATCCATGAAATACTCATCCCATGTAGGTCTGTCCATCGTTTTGTTCTCCTATATAACTACTTCGTATCACTTAATAAAACACTTCCGCCAGGTACAGACCGCTTGCCGGAGCGGTGTGCCCCGCCATCTGTCTGTTGCCGGCATTGATGATTTCACTGATATCGCCGGGCGATCGCTTTCCCTGTCCCACTTCGACCAGTGTTCCCGTCATGATCCTCACCATGTTGTACAGAAAGCCTTCGCCCTCAATGGAGAATTCGATTCTCTGAAGTCCGCAGTCAGAATCAGCTGCAACCTGCCTTACATCAGCCGCGAACATCTTGCGGACTGTGGTTTCGCGCGGATTCCCGCCTGATGCTTCGAAGGATTTGAAATCGTGCACGCCTTCGAACTGTTCTGCCGCCTCTTTCATAGCCTCCACATCAAGCCTTGAACCAACATGATACACATAGTTGCGCTCAAAGACCAGTGAATACTGCGTCTTGTCCGACCCGGCGCAGAGCTCATTCACACCGCTGCAGATTTTATAAATGTACCTCTTGCCTTTGCTGCTGAAGCGCGCATGGAACTCAGGCGGCATCTCTTCTGCCCGCAGAATGCGAATAGGAGATTTCGCAAATCCTCCGCGCCCGCTTTCGCTGCCTTCTCTGGCGCAGAGAGCATTATTCACGACCAGCGCAATCTTCTCCGTCGGAATTCCTATGTCCGCTTTGAAAGACGCTCTCTGCCCGTATGCGTGCACGCCGGCGTCGGTTCTGCTGGTACCGCTGAGCAGTATTTCCCTTTCAAAAAGGCGGGACATTGTCTGCTCCAGATATCCCTGCACTGTTCTTTCGCCGGGCTGTTTCTGCCATCCGTGAAAAGTGCTGCCGTCATATGCGATTGTAAGAAGCACATTTCTCTCCATACATAGTTTATTATACAGTATTTTCGCAGTTCTGCACAAGACCGTTATCGGCAGGTTCCAGCAGTGAAAGAGTTCCCGTGCTTCTGCTGTATTTCAGAATGTTATCTGACAGAACATCATCCGGGCTTACGATTATCTGATTCGCCTCACGAACTAAATGCTTCAGATGCAGCGGATCGCGCACTTGGCTTTCTCTGATTATGATGAATTCGTGCAGAGAACTCGGTATGGCAAAATAATCTTCATCGAGTACATGCGCTATCATCGCCTGAGTTCCGGGATAAAAAAGAGCTGCCGCTCCAAATCGCTGTCTGTTCGTTGTCAGCACATAGCTGATTTCCTTCCCGTCTTCTTCCGCTGCTCCGTCGGTCAGTTCACTGGCTCCCCTGAGTGACGCAGCGTTGCTTCTCCAGGCATTCTCCAGTGCTGCATCAAAAATGGTCCCCATATCATAATTGTATTCCTCCGCCATGCTGTTTGTGATTACGGTGCTGAAGACTCCTCCGTCTGACGCCTTGATCTGTATATCAGCAATCAGCGCATAGTCATTCCCCACATCTCTGTACGGTACGGTTTTGAG
>CACYBO010000195.1 GCA_902772685.1 uncultured Eubacteriales bacterium
CCTTCGCCTTCTCCGCCAGTTCCGCGACCTTTTCCGCATTTTCACCTGCGGCATCACAGCTTGCCTGCAATCCGTAGGTATTGCAAAGCGCAGCCAGCTTCTCATAACCGGCAAGGGACGTTCCGAGTCCCTCGAGGATGAGATCGGCGAAGTATCTGTACCCGCCTGTCTCCATGACCGGATCATCTGCCCCGAGCTTTGATGCTTTTGCAAGCGCCCATTCTATGCCGTTGTGAATACTCGACAGGGTCCTGCAGGTTTCCAGAAGATTCTCCCTCAGCCTGCTGTCAGTCTTGCCCGCCGCGTACTTCAGAATAAACTCCCTGAACTCCTCCGTGTTCTCCTCATAACGCCTGCTGAACAGATTGTCCACTGCGTTCTGTTTCATGATTTCAATCTGAACGTCATCGGCGATCGTGAACCCCGGCTCAATGTCAATCAGATAGAAATACTGACGGATGATATCAAGAGCAAAGGAGTGGAACGTCCCGATGCTGGCGGAAGGAAGCTTCGAAAGCTGCCGTGTGAGCATCGCCTTGTCGGCGTCCGGCTTCTTAAGCTCATCCCTGAGCGCTTTGTCCAGCCTCACTCTCATTTCAGCCGCCGCCGCATTTGTGAACGTAGTAATAAGGAACCGATCAATGTCGGCTCCTTTGTTGATAAGAAGATTCTTTATGCGCTCTACAAGCACGGTGGTCTTTCCTGACCCCGCCGCCGCAGATACGAGAATGCTGCTTCCGGTCGTTTCTATTGTTTTACGCTGTTCTTTCGTCCATTCCATGGCCCGTGTATCCAATCAATCTGTTATACGAGAGGCTGCCCCGTCATCTCCTCAGGAATCTCAAGTCCCATCAGTTTCAGCATCGTAGGCGCTATATCACAGAGCTTGCCTCCGTCCTTAAGCGGCGCCGGGTCTGCTGAGATGTTGACAAGCGGCACATCGTTGAGCGAATGCGCTGTCATGACATTTCCCTTTTCGTCTATCATTTCATCCGCGTTTCCGTGGTCAGCTGTAAGCAAAATCTGTCCGCCCTTCGCCAAAACAGCGTCCACGATCTGCGGAACGCAGGCGTCAAGCGTTTCAATCGCCTTGACGGCCGCTTCCATAACGCCTGTATGACCTACCATGTCGGCGTTGGCGAAGTTGAGTATGATCATGTCGTACTGATCTGATTCAATTGCCTCAAGCACCTTGACGGTGACTTCCGGCGCACTCATCTCAGGCTGCAGGTCGTAAGTCGCAACAGAAGGCGACGGAACAAGTATTCTGTCTTCCCCCTTTTCCGGCTCTTCCACGCCGCCGTTGAAGAAGAACGTGACGTGCGCATACTTCTCTGTCTCGGCGATTCTGAGCTGTTTCATCCCCAGATTGGAAATATATACGCCCAGCGTGTTCTTCGGTGTTTCCGGCGGATAGGCCAGTGTGACATTCGGCATCTCCGCATCGTACTGGGACATGCAGATGTAGCAGATGTCGCTGACCTTTTTCTTTCTCTCAAATGCAAAACCATCAAATGCTTCGTCGACAAACGCTCTGGTGATCTCTCTGGCTCTGTCCGGTCTGAAGTTGAACATGATGATGGAATCGCCGTCGTTTACAAATCCATTCGGATACTGGTCGCTGTCCACCACTGTCGGCAGCACGAACTCATCGTTCTCGTCTCTCTCATAGGCATCTCTGATCGCCTGCTGTCCTGTAGCGGCATGCATGCCTTCGTTTATGGTCATCGCGTCGTATGCCTTTACCAGACGCTCCCACCTCTTGTCTCTGTCCATGGCGTAGTATCTGCCGCTCACGATGCCGACCTGTCCCAGACCGACTTCCTCCATGTGCTGCGTGAGGATGTCCATGTACTTCTCCGCACACCTCGGCGGTACATCTCTTCCGTCCAGGAAGCAGTGTACAACCAGTTTTTCAACTCCTTCCTTCTTGGCCAGATCAATCAGCGCCAGAAGGTGTGTGATGTGACTGTGGACGCCGCCGTCCGAGAGAAGTCCCTGCAGGTGAAGCGTTGAATTTTTATCCTTCACATGCTGTATTGCCTTTGCAAAGGCCGGATTCTCAAAGAAATCCCCATCCTGTATGGCCTTCGTGATCTTGGTCAGGTCCTGATACACGATCCTGCCCGCACCGATATTGAGATGCCCTACTTCGGAGTTTCCCATCTGTCCCTCCGGAAGCCCCACATCCAGTCCGCAGGCCTTCAGCGTCGTTCCCGGGTATTTATCAAAGATCTCATCCAGATGAGGTTTGTTCGCCGCTGCGATGGCGTTGCCCTCTTTTCTCGGATTGATTCCGTATCCGTCAAGAATCATAAGCATTGTTGGTCTTCTGAATTCTGCCATATCACACCTCCGTTGTTTTTCGATGCTCTGATTATATCATAAAAACACAGTAAAAGTTGAGGCTGCAAAAAAACTCCGGCCCCAAACTGGGGCCGGAGAAAATTAATTCTTTATCTTCAACCGTCTGCTCTCTTACAGAAGGTCTTTTCTGGACAGGTTGATTCTTCCCTGGGAGTCGATCTCGATAACTTTGACTCTTACCTCATCGCCTACATTGAGAACGTCCTCAACCTTGTCGATACGCTCCTTGGCGATCTTGCTGATATGAATCAGACCTTCCTTGCCAGGAAGAATTTCGACGAATGCGCCGAAGTTCATGATGCGGGTAACCTTACCTTCATAGATTTCACCAGGTTCAGGCTCCTTGACCAGCATCTCGATCTCCTTCTTGGCTGCCTCAAGGCTTTCACCGTCAGGTGATGCGATGAATACCATACCGTCATCGTTGATATCGATCTTAACGCCTGTTCTGTCGATGATTCCGTTGATGGTCTCGCCGCCCTTGCCGATGATGGTTCTGATCTGATCAGTCTCAACCTGCATGGTGATGATGCGAGGTGCATATGGTGACAGTTCAGCATTCGGCTGTGGAATGTCTTCGAGCATTGCGGACATGATGTGCATTCTGCCTTCTCTTGCCTGACCCAGCGCCTTTTCGAGGATTTCCCTTGAAAGACCGTGGACCTTGATGTCCATCTGGATAGCCGTTACGCCCTTGGCAGTACCGGTGACTTTGAAGTCCATGTCGCCCAG
>CACYBO010000196.1 GCA_902772685.1 uncultured Eubacteriales bacterium
GTGCTGGAAAAAGGCGCGCTGGCTGATATAGTTATTCTTTCAGATAATTTATTTGATAAAGATCCTGAGGATATCAGAGAAGTACAGCCGGAAATGACCATATTCGATGGCAGGATTGTATACAGTAAGGAGGACTCAGATGAATAAGAGAAAGTTTGAACTAATCCCCGGTGTGGATAACTGCGCCGGAGAGATGAAGGTGGCGTTTCCAATCGAGGAATACAAGAACAGACTGACGAGAACCCGGATGCTCATGGAGGAAAAGGGAATCGATATGATTTTTGCGACAGCCCCTGAGAGCATGAACTACATAACAGGATACGACTGCGTTTGGCACAGAGTCAATTCACCGGCAGCATGGTTCGATACCATGGCGGCGGGGACAGCGATACACGTGGATCATGACGATTTCATACACTACGATCTTCCCGATGAAGAAGGCGTCATCAAACTGACCAGCATATCCAGAAACACCAGACTGTTCTACGATACGCCGTGTGATATGTACGGAAAGTCGTATATCGTCACCACGGAGGATGAGAATTTCAAACAGCTCACCATAAAGAACCTGAAGGAAGAAGGCTGGCTGAAGGAAGGAATGACAGTGGGACTGGAATTCGGCAGCTACAGGCCGAACTATCTCGTGTTCAGTGAGATGAAAGAACGCTTTGAAGAAGCGGGCTGCAAAGTTGTGGACGCAACCGACGTGATCAGGAAGGTCAGAGGCGTCAAATCGGTCCTGGAGCTGCAGTATATAGAAACTGCTACGAAGATCTGTGATGTGGGGATGAAAGCCATCTACGATGTGCTGAGACCGGGAATCACCGAACTCGAAGTAGTAGGCGCTTATACGCAGGCTCAGTGCGAGGCGGGAGGAGAAGTGCAGGCGATTGCCAACATGGTGAGATCCGGCCCTTCGAGGTCCTGGTGCTTCCATATTCCTGCGTCAAGGAGAAAAATCATGCTGGGTGATCCGGTGGGAGTGGACCTGGCGGGAGTGTACAACAGATACCACTCCAATCAGTGCAGATACTTCTCAGTCGGAGAACCTCCTGAGAAGTTTGCGAAGATGTACTCAGTCAATGAGAGAATCATCGAGATCGTCAAGGATACAATCAAGCCGAACATGCTCGCTTCGGATTTCCTGAAAGAAATGCAGAAATTCTATGAAGCGGAAGGACTGTGGGGACAGCAGTACTGGATCGGCGGATATGAGATAGGAATCGCGTTCCCTCCTGACTGGGTAGGCGCCTACACCTACGATATCTATGATGATATAGATGATCAGGAGTCGAGGTTCGTGCCGGGAACAGTAGTCAACTACGAGACGGGATTCGGCTGTATTGATACACTCATGTTCAAAGAGGACAAAGCTATCGTACTCGGCGATACGACGAGAAAACTGATGGTCAAAGAATTTTAACGGAGGGGCACCGCAGTGGATTTAGATAGGAGAGAGCTGCCGTTTCCGCTATATGAATTCGAAAACAGGCTGAAGAATACAAGAAAGCTCATGTTGGAGAAGGGCATAGATATGCTCTACATTACCATGCCGGAGAGCATGTACTACATCAGCGGTCTGAACCTCAACTGGTATCAGCTGAACTCACCGGGCAGCTGGGGCTCCAGTTCTGCCATGGGGATTGCTGTTCACGCAGACCACGATGATTTTATTCTGTTCACGATACCCGATGAAGAATCGACAGTAATGGGCGCCACCTGTGCCGTAGACGTACGGATTATATCGGATTACCCGAATGATGTTGAGATGTTCGGCAAGGTGGTAAAGGGAGTCGGCGCTGACAGGCTGCCGATGGATGGAATTGTGGATGAACTGCGTGATGAAGGCTGGCTCAAAGGCACCATAGCCCTGGAGATGGGGAGCCCGCGACCGAGCTGGCGTGTTGGAAAGCAGTTGGCTGACAAATTCATTGAAGAGGGCACAGATGTTGAGATAACGGACGGGACAGATGTCATCAAGACCCTTCGAAGCATTAAATCACCGCTGGAGATCGAATGTGTCAAGAAGGCGTCCGATTATGCCGACATCGCCCATAAGGCCATTGTCGACGGAGCCTATGAAGGCATGACAGAGCGGGAACTGGTCGGCGTCTACACAAAGGCAATGTACGACGCAGGCGGAGGCAGCATGGGTATCGTTGATCAGGTGGGATTCGGGCACGATAAGTTCTGGTGGGTCCACTCAACCGCGAGCCTGAAAAAACTCAGGAGAGAAGACCCGATCAGAGTCGACCTGTGCGGAGTCTGGAACAGATACCATGCAAATCAGGCGCGGCATTATTCATTCGGGCCGCCGGAACCGTATCTCCTTGAGACTGCAGAATATGGAGTGCTCGTTATGGAGAAAGTCAGAGAAATCATTGAGCCAAATATGTATGTCAATGACTTCTGGGATAAACTTAAGGGATTTATGGTCAGAGAAGGCTTTTGGGATAAGCAGTACTGGACCGGCGGATATGAGCTGGGGATCGCTTTTCCGCCTGACTGGTGCGGGGAGTTCTGTTACGACGCATCGGAGGACATGGGTGAAGCCAGATTTGTTCCGGGAACAGTTTGCAACTTTGAGTCGGGATTTGGCGCAATCGATACTCTCGTGTTCGAAGAAGACAAGGCGATAATCCTGGGGAACACTCCGTGGGAGCTTCAGATAATCGATCCGGACAGGTGAAAACCATAGAGAAAGTCACTTGTTCTCAATGAACAGAAACGATATAATAACAAAGTACTATTCAAATACAATTACAACTATCAGGAGGTAAAAAAATGGAGAATTCTGCTGAAGGTACTCCGCAGGCGGCCAAGACTCAAATGAAAAAGGTCAAGATGTCACCTGTAAGAATAGCCGGTATGCTGTTCTGCCTCGTTGCTGCGGGAGCATTCGGAATTGAGGACATGCTGCCGCTCTCCGGGCCGGGTCTTACGATAACCATGCTGATTGTCTTTGCAATCATCTGGGCGCACCCGATTTCACAGATCGTATCAGAACTGTCGGCGTTCATGCCTGAAGAGGGCGGAATATACGTATGGACAAAGGAAGCGATGGGCGAATTCTGGGGATTCTGTACAGGATGGTGGGGAGCTATGTGCACCTATTTGGGATCTTCAGCGTACATTGTTCTGATTACGGACTATGCTTCTAAATTCCTGCGCCGCTGCAGGATCCGATAATCAGGTTTATCGTGCAGTTCCTGATTGTTATGATATTCCTGTACATCAACATCAGAGGTCTTGGCGATGTAGCATGGGTCAACACTGTTTTTTCCATTCTGATCCTCGTTGCCTTTGCAGCTGTCACCGTTGTAGGCTTCTGCAACTGGAACTACAATCCGATTGAACCGTTCACACCGGAAGGGCAGTCGATTGTCGACTCCCTCGGAGGAAGCATATGCATCGTCATCTGGATGTACTGCGGGTACGAGTGCGTTTCGAGTACAGCAGGTGAAATCGCAAATCCGGAAGTCATTCCGAAAGGATTCAGACTGGTCATGCCGGTCATTGCTCTTTCATATATTCTGCCGACGATTGCCGGTATGGTGTCCGTAGGACATTGGGATGAGTGGGCAACGGATGGACTCGGTTACGGAGATATCCTCTCACAGTGCCTCGGCTATGGATGGGGCGTTGCGTTCCTCGTGATTGCGATCATGTCCCAGATGGCTATCTTCAACGCCTATCTGGCCTCAGGCTCCAGAGCGTTCTTCGTGCTTGCTGATGATAATCTGTCACCTAAGATTATTGCAAAATGCAGCAAGAAGACAGGTCTGCCTGTCGTAGCCCTGTGCGTTCTGTGCATCATTACGATCATCATGATGAACTTCGACTTCACCACGCTGATGATCATCCTCGGACCGCTTGCACTTATCGTGTATGTTACGCTCTCGCTGGCGCTTCTCATTCTCAGAAAGAAGTATCCTGTTGAAGAACGCGAAGGATGCTATTACATCAAGGGAAGCAAGGCTAAGGTTTACGCATACTGCATTGTTCCTATGGTCATCACAGTCATAGGGCTTCTTGTAAACGGAACAGAGTACTTCCTGCTTGGGTTCATATCCATCGGAACGGCGGTACTGTTCTATATTGCATTCAAAATCATATACGGGGGTCTCGCGAAAACGAATCCGGAAACATATCCAATCAATCCTAAGACCAGACTCGCCAAGGGTGACATCACCAGAATCGGCGTATATGTTCTGGCGTTCGGACTCTACGCATTGGTCGGAAGCCTGTTCCTGGCGTGGTATGAAGGAAGCTGGGGCCCTGAATACTATCTTGATATGTATGGAAGCGGCGTTATCAGCAACTTCTGGCTGATGATCAAAATCGCGCGAATCGGCGGTGCAATCGCTACCGTTCTGGCAGTTATACTGATCGCGGTCGGCAAAAAGACTGATCCATCCGAAAGAGGCCTCTTCGAGCGCGCCCCTGATGATCCATGGATCGAAGCGGCGCACCAGCGTGCTTTAGAGAGGGAAGAATAAGCATTATGATTTTTGACCTGCATTGTCATACCAGAGAAGGCTCATTGGATTCGAAAGTATCGATCCTGAAATACATAAGTGAATACAGGAAACTCGGATATGACGGTTTTATGATCTGCGATCACAACAGCTACAGAGGCTGTCATGTGTGGGACCAGCTCAAAGACCTTCCTGAACTTGAGGAGGATCTTAAAGGATTTACCGTTCTGCGGGGTATGGAGTATGACACAAAGGATGCCGGACATGTTCTGGTGGTCATGCCGGATAATATGTACTTCAGATTGCTGCATGTCAGAGGCATGAGGCTCCGGAAACTCATCCACCTCGTTCACTCCTGCGGCGGAGTGCTTGGTCTGGCGCATCCATTCGGTGCAGCCTCCTCCTCGGCAATGGGATTTACCAACATGGATCACGATCTCATTGAAGAACTGGATTTTATCGAGGTGTTCAATACGTGTGAATCCGAGCTGTCCAACTATCTGGCAGGAGAACTGGCTGCGAAATTCGGCCTTCCCGGCATAGCGGGCACGGATGCGCACAGGGAAGAGTACATAGGTATGGCCTGTACGGAAATTGACGCGGATATCCGATGCAACGACGATTTCATTAAGGCGATCATCGACGGGGTCTCGTTTAAGGCATCCGGCACCGAAAGGGAGGAGACACGAAGCGGCAAAGCCAAAGAACACTGGACCGGTGTTTTGGGATATAAGGCGTATAACCGGGGAATCGGCAAGGTCAGATCCATTCACAGAAAGCTCGGTCACTACAGATTGACGCATACGAGCGATCAGGCTCATATGTTCAAGAAAAAATGGAAGGAAGTCAAAAAAGAGAAACACTAGAAGACCGGCAGATGAACAGAGATTAAAGAGGGAGCGTTCGCCCCTCTTTTTTCCATTCTCTGAATTCCGCGGTTGCCGTGAAAATCGCGTCGCCGGAAGAATTCAGTGCGGTCTCCATAGAATCCTGAATGACGCTGACGATAAAGCCTACACCGACGATAGCCATAGCAACATCAGGGGCTACACCGAAGAGAGAACAGCCGAGCGGAACCAGAAGAAGAGACCCGCCGGCAACTCCCGACGCGCCGCATGCTGAAAAAGCTGCTACAAAGCTGAGTGCGATAGCCATGAGAAGCGTTACATGCACATCCATTGTATAGGCGGCAGACAGGGAGAATGTTGTGATGGTGACTGCGGCTCCATTCATGTTGATGGTCGCACCAAGCGGAATAGAGACGGAATACATATCTTCATCCAGACCGAGTTCCTCACATAATTCCATATTGACCGGGATATTCGCAGCGGAGCTTCTCGTGAAGAACGCAGTGACGCCGCTGGTCCGGATGCACTTGAGGATCAGTGGATACGGATTGTGACGAAGCAGGAGTCCGACGATCAGAGGATTGACAGCAAAGGCAACAAGCAGCATGGTGCAAACAAGCAC
>CACYBO010000197.1 GCA_902772685.1 uncultured Eubacteriales bacterium
ATAAAGGGAATACCGGTGCTCAATATCAATGAGCTGGCCAACACCCTCAAACCAGTGGTGCTGCCGGGTGAAGAGATGATCCTCTCCCTTGTCAAAGAAGGCAAGGAATCGGATCAGGCAGTGGCATATCTCGATGATGGAACGATGATCGTCATTGAGGAAGGCAAGCCTTTCATAGGGCAGACAATAAAAGTTATCGTCAGCAGTGTTCTTCAGACATCTGCGGGCAGGATGATCTTCGCTAAACCTGCAGGCAATGTATAGAAGATTCTGCGTGTTGGAACGCGTAAGACAATGTACAGGAACAACAAGGTAGCGGTCATTATCGCTGCAGCGGGACAGGGGAAACGCCTCGGCTCCTCCGTCCCCAAGCAGTATCTCAAGATCGGCGGTGAGTATGTCATCGCAAAAACAATCAAAGCCTTTGAGGACATCGACGAGGTCGATTACATTTTCGTTGTCACAAACGAGGACTATACGGGGACCTGTGCCGAGATCGTCGAGTCAAAGGGCTTCAGCAAGGTGGAGGGCATCGTGCCCGGCGGAAGCAGGCGTCAGGACTCTGTCTACAACGCGATTCAGGAGATCAATGCCAGAAAACCGG
This sequence comes from uncultured Eubacteriales bacterium, assembly GCA_902772685.1. Taxonomy (GTDB): domain Bacteria; phylum Bacillota; class Clostridia; order Peptostreptococcales; family Anaerovoracaceae; genus Lentihominibacter. The sequence continues at coordinate 605 of CACYBO010000197.1, forward strand.
GCGTTTCTACAGTGCTGATCCATGACGGCGCCAGACCTTTTGTCGAGAAGGAAGTCATACTGAACGTCCTTGAGGAAACGGAGAACACCGGAGCCGCTGTTGCATGCGTTGCAATGAAAAACAGTGTGCGCATGATGGAAGCGGGAGGCGCGGCGAGCAAAAGCGTCGACAGGACGGATTACTACTCCGTTCAGACGCCGCAGGGCTTCCGGAAGTCCATGCTGATCGAAGCATACGATATGGCCCTTGATGACAACTTCGAGGGAACGGACGACGCGTCAATCGTTGAAAGGGCCGGTTATGATATCGCCATAGTCGACGGCGACTACGGGAATATCAAAATCACAACGAAGGAGGACTTACCGATGGAGAACCGAGTAGGGACAGGCTTCGATGCACATCAGCTTGCGGAGGGAAGGAAGCTGATTCTCGGCGGAGTCGAAATACCATACGACAGAGGACTGTTGGGGCATTCCGACGCAGACGTGCTGATCCATGCGGTTATGGATGCTCTTCTGGGCGCGGCGGCGTTGGGCGATATCGGGAAACACTTCCCTGACAGCGACGATACATATAAGGACATCAGCAGTCTGAAACTGCTTGCTGAGGTGAAGAAAAAACTCGAGGAGAACTTCTACAACATCGGAAACGTAGATGTTACGCTCATAGCCCAGAAACCTAAGATCAGTCCATATATCGACGAAATGAGAGACAACATTTCAGAAGTTCTCGGAATCGACAGAACCAGAGTCAACATCAAAGGAACAACAACAGAGAAGATGGGATTCACCGGAAGAGAAGAGGGGATTGCGTGTGAAGCAGTCTGCTCAATCTACAGATAATCCCTGCACATACAAATAAAGAAGGAGACACATAGAAAACAAATGAAGTTATCAGAAGCATTTTTCAGGACGCTCAGAGAAGTACCAAACGAAGCGGAAATCCCAAGTCATATACTGCTCCTCAGAGCCGGCATGATCAAGAAAACAGCTGCCGGCATATACAGCTATATGCCTATGGGGTACAGAACCATCAAAAAAATCGAGGCAATCGTCAGAGAGGAGATGGATGCCAAGGGAGCTCAGGAGATCAGCACATCGATTCTCCAGCCGGGTGAACTGTGGGAGGAGTCAGGCAGATGGGACGCTTACGGTCCTGAAATGTGGAGACTGAATGACAGAAACGGCAGAGGTTTCTGCCTTGGACCTACAGCAGAAGAAGTGTTCACAGATATCATAAGAAATGACCTCACCTCCTACAGGCAGCTTCCGATGATGCTCTATCAGATTACGGATAAATTCAGGGATGAAGCCAGACCGCGTTTCGGCATGATGCGTTCCAGGAACTTCATCATGAAGGACAATTATTCCTTCGACAGAGATGAGGAAGGACTTGAAGAAAGCTACATGCAGATGTATGACGCCTACACGAATGTATTTACAAGATGCGGGCTCACCTTCAGACCGGTCGAAGCGGATAACGGAGCAATCGGCGGTTCAGGTTCACATGAGTTTACAGCTCTTTGCGAGTACGGAGAGAGTCAGATCTGCTACTGCGATGAGTGCAGTCTGGCTACGACCATCGAAAAGGCCGCGTGCAAGGATGCGCCGGAAGAAACAGACGAAATGCTGCCGATGGAGAAGGTATATACACCGGACACATCCACGATAGAAATGGTTGCAGATTATCTGAAACTGGATAAGAAGCAGACCCTCAAGGCCCTCATGTTCGAGACGTACGGCGAGGACGACAAAGTAAACGGCTACGTGGCAGTTTTCGTGCGCGGTGACAGAGAACTCAACATGACGAAACTGGTCAATGCTCTTGGCGTCCACGAATACGCCATCGCCTTTGCAGATGAAGAAAAGATGGCCGAGAAGTGCGGCTGTGTCGGCGGGTTTACCGGACCGGTAGGACTTCATGACTGTACGATTGTCGCCGACAGTGAAGTGCCGGGTCTGAAGAATCTGGCGGCCGGTGCCTGCGAGAAGGATCACCACATTAAGAACGTCAACTACGGACGTGACTGGGAGGCGGATATCGTCGTCGACGTCAAGAATCTGCTCGAGGGTGACCCTTGCCCGGTGTGCGGCGCTCCGGTCAAGCACGCCCGCGGCGTCGAGGTGGGACAGATATTCAAACTGGGAAGCAAGTATTCAGCTGCCATGGGAGCGTCATATAAAGATGAGAACCAGAAAGATCATCCGATTCTCATGGGCTGCTACGGAATCGGCATTTCAAGAACATTCCAGGCTATCATCGACATGCCGGAGAATCACGACGAGAACGGCATCATCTGGCCGATGTCAGTTGCGCCTTATCACGTGATCATTACGGTGATGAAGCCTGACGATGAAACACAGAGTGTTGTTGCGGACGAGGTATACAGCAGGCTGACTGAAGAAGGGGTCGAGGTCATCCTCGATGACAGAAAAGAGCGTCCGGGCGTCAAGTTCAAGGATGCGGATCTCATCGGTATTCCGATAAGAATCACAGTCGGCAGAGGCGCCGCTGATGGTATCATCGAATACAAGATGAGAAGGGACGCTGATAAAACCGAACTCTCAGTAGATGAAGGAATTGCAAAAGCAATAGAAACTGTCAATGCAGAAAAAGACGGAAGGTGCTATTTCAAATAAAAGAACCGGCGAGAGAATGATAAACCTGTTTTGGGAGTTCTTCAAAATAGGTTTATTTACTATTGGCGGCGGTCAGGCGATGATTCCGCAGATCCAGCAGGTTGCCACAGAGGAAAAAGGCTGGCTCGATGAAGAGGAAATGCTGGATTGCATCACTTTGGGACAGTCCCTGCCCGGAGTCATCGCGATCAATATAGCAACTTACGTAGGATACAGGAAGCGGGGGACAGCAGGAGCGCTCGCGGCGACTTTTGGCGTCGTGCTTCCTGCGTTTCTTTCCATTCTGGTTCTGGTCGCTCTGCTGGGTGCAATCGGCGACAACAGGTTCGTTGCCGGCGCGTTTATGGGAATCAAGGCGGCGGTCTGCGGTCTGCTCATTGTGACATCCGTGAAACTGCTGATGCAGATGTGCAGAGGCAAAACCGGGGAAGATGTTAAAGCAGGTCATGTGGCGTTCACGGTGATCATGAGCCTGGCGTCTCTGATCGCAGTGGGATTCTTCGGAATCACGGCCATTCTGGTCATACTGGCAGGCATCGTGATCGGAATCGTGTATTACAGACTTTCGAAAGTGCGCGGCAGTCAGGGGGTGGATGAATCATGATACTCCTCAGACTGTTTATTGCCTTTTTCAAAGTGGGACTGTTCTCCTTTGGCGGCGGAAACGCAATGCTGCCTCTGATATACCAGAGCATACAGGAGTTCGGAGATCTGGACGGGTCTGTTTTCTCAGACATGGTCGCCCTGTCCCAGGTCACTCCGGGACCGGTTGCCGTCAACGCAGCTACTTTCGTAGGGCTGAAAGCGGGAGGACTTCCCGGTTCGGTCGCTGCTACGCTGGGCGTGTGTCTGCCGTGTTTTATCATCATGCTCATCGTCATCAGACTCCTGGACAAATACAGGAACAGCACCATCGTCGAGGGAACCTTTGCCGGGATAAGGCCGGTGACCATAGGACTGCTGCTTTCCGCGGTGATGTTCATGATGGATTCTGTGCTGGTCAAGGGACCGGTCGTAACAGCAGAACTTGCGGACCCGGGATATTACAATCTCATACCTCTCGGCATATTCACAGCGTCCATACTGCTGATGAGTCTGGTAAAAATGAAACCGCTGCACGTGATGCTTCTAATGGGTGCGGCAGGAGCCGTCATTTACGGGGTAATGTAATTATGTAGAGGAACAGTAAGAATCGGAGTCAGACTATGTGGATCGGCGGAGTCAGAGTCATTGTGCTCGACGAGGAAAACAGAATACTGATGGTGAAGCAGGAGCACCCCGAGCGGACTGTCTGGATGGTTCCGGGCGGCGGCATTGAAGAAGGTGAGAACTCAGCCCGGGCGGCAGTGCGCGAGGTGCAGGAGGAAACGGGTCTTGAAGTGGAAATTCAGGGACTCATCTGGCATGTGGAAGAAGTATCTGAAAGAGGTCAGCGCTTTGTAAATTTCTTCAGAGCGAAGGTTACAGGCGGGACGCTGGCCCTGGGGAAAGACCCGGAGTTTTCGGATTCGGAACAGGTGCTGAAGGAGAGCAGGTTCATGACCAGGGAAGAAGTGATGGGTCTTGAGAATCTGTATCCGGAATTTCTCCGAGAGGAACTCTGGCAGCACCTTGAGGAAGGGACAATCGATTACAACGCATTCAGAGTGCGTGAAAGATAGATTACAGACAAAGTAAAAACAGGAGGAACTGCAAATGAAATACGTAAGAATCGAAATGGAAGACGGCGGTGTTATGAGAGGGGAGCTCTATCCGGAAATCGCACCGAAGACAGTTGAGAATTTTGAGAAACTGGTAAATGACGGTTTCTATGACGGGCTCATTTTTCATCGTGTCATCCCGGGATTCATGATACAGGGAGGATGTCCGAAGGGGAACGGAACCGGCGGTCCGGGCTGGACGATCGAAGGAGAATTTACGAACAACGGATTTGAGAACAATCTGAAACACACCACCGGCGTCATGTCCATGGCGAGAACGCCGTTTCCTAATTCAGCGGGATCGCAGTTCTTCATCATGGTGCACGATGCACCATTCCTCGATGGAGAATACGCCGCATTCGGAAAAATCATCGAAGGCATGGAGGTGGCTGACGCAATCGTGAGCACGCCGCGTGATATGAACGACAAGCCGAAGAAGGCACAGAGGATGGCCAAGGTCACGATAGAGGAGGACTAGCAGATGGATTTTAATTTCACGGAAGAACAGGTGCTGCTGAGTGATGCTTTTGCACAGTTCGCAAAGGAGGAGATCGCTCCCCATGCTGCGGAATGGGATGCGGAGGATCATGTGCCGATGGAGATACTTCCTAAGCTCGGAGAAATGGGCATCATGGGAGTGTTCGTTCCCGAAGAGTACGGCGGCGTAGGTCTCGGTCACATAGAGAGATGCATGGCGCTGGAGGAAATCGCCAGATACTCTGCCGGTCTTGCCATGATGGTTTTTACCCACCATCTGGGTGTGGCGGCAATCGTGGATTACGGCACAGAAGAACAGAAGCAGAAGTGGCTTCCGGGCATGTGCGATGGCAGTTGTGTCTGCGGTCTTGCGGTAACGGAGCCGACCGGCGGAAGCGACGTGGCAGGTCTTAAGACAGTCGCAGTGCTGGAGGATGATACCTGGACAGTAAACGGCAGAAAATGCTTTATTACGAATTCCCACTGTGCGGGAGTGACCGTAGTGACATGCAGAACGGGAGAAGACGAAAAAGGACGTCCGCTCATGTCGACCATCGCCATTGAAGCGGGAACGGAAGGATTCAAACCCGGCAGAGAAGAGAATAAACTGGGACTCAAGGGTTCCTACACCGGAGAGCTCATTATGGATGATGTAAAGGTTCCGGTCAGCAATACAATCGGCGCGCCGGGCAAAGGCATGCCGATTACCATGAAGGAACTGGGAGAAGTCGGCAGAGCGAGCATGGCTGCCATTGAACTCGGCATACTGCGCGCATGCCTGGAGGATGCCGTCAGTTTCGCGAAGGAGAGGCTCCTCTACGGGAAACCGATTTCAAAGCTGCAGGCGATCCAGTTCAAGATTGCCGAGATAAGATGTGATTACGAAGCTGCGAGACTCATGCTCTACAACGCGGCGGCGATGAAGGACGCCGGCAAAGTGGGAGCCGAGTTTTCAATGGCCAAGTACTTCACCTCGGAAGCGGCAGTCAGATCCGCGAAGAGACTCATTGAGATCATGGGCGGATACGGATTCGTCAACGAATACCCGGCAGGCAGATATCTGCGCGACGCAGTCGGCTGTATTCCTTCCTGCGGGACAAGCGAGGTACAGAAGATGATCATCGCAGGTGAAACACTGAAAAAATACTAATATTATGCGAACTTTCCGCACCGTTCAAATTTGATGGATATGAACATTCTTGTTTTACTAAAACCTGTGCCTGATCCTGAACAGGAGAAGGATATTCAAATAGATACTGAGAGCGGGAGAATCGTGCGCGAAGGCGTGAAGCAGGTGATCGACCCGGAGAGCAGAAACGCCCTGGAAGCGGCATTGCAGCTGGTGAATCAGCAGAGCCGGGGAAAGGGCTCAGTTGTCGCGCTCACCATGGCTCCGAAACATGCGAAGGATAAACTGTATGAAGCGCTCGCCATGGGCGCCGATGAGGCGTATCTCCTGTCAGATCCTGCTTTTGGCGGGGCGGATACATACGCCACATCATATACACTTGCCGAGGCAGTGCGCAGGATCGAGGCAGAGAAGGATCTGCAGTTCGATCTAATTCTCGCAGGAACTTCCAGTTCGGACGGGGGGACATCCCATGTAGCCGTCCAGACGGCGGAGTGGCTGGGGCGCACGCACATATCCAATGTGTGCAGCCTTGCGGTCACAGGTGAAGGCGGGGTACCGGACGGCGCAGACTGCGATGCTGTTATCCGTGCGGTAAAGAGAAGCGAGGAGGTCATGCTGACCTTCGAAGGAAAAGGACCCGCGGTGATCGCCGTGACAAGAGATATCAACAAACCGAGGCTGATCACGGCCATGGGAATCATCAAAGCGCGCAAAAAACCGCTGACGGTCTGGAACGCCGGAGACATCGGTGCGGATCTGCAGAAGACAGGGCTTGACGGTTCGCCGACGAGAGCGGGCCGGCTCTTTGAGCCGGAATACGGAAGAACGTGCAAAGACATCTGGACAACGCCGGAAGAGGCTGCGGCCGGAATACTGCAAATCATAGCGGAGGCGGGGTTCTGAGATGAAGGCAATGGATATAAAAAAAGTGCTTATATTCGATCAGGGAAATCCTGCAGCCGGCCAGCTGCTGGCCAAAGCGATGGAACTGTGCGGAGGCGGAGCAGAGTATGTGATACTAAAGGCCCGCAGAGCTCATAATCTGGCTCTGGAAATGATGGAAAAAGCCATCCGGGAAGAACAGCCTGAACTGGTTCTCATCGGAGCCACAGCCCTCGGAGAAGAGGTTGCGCCGGCGTTGGGAGTGCGCTTTGAGACAGGAATCGCAGCGCACTGTCTGGATATAAAGGCAAACGATGAAGGCAAACTGACTTTTATGATTCCCGCTTTCGGGGGGAGACTGATCGGAGAGATCTTCGTACCCGGGGCAAAGGCAGGAAAGCCGGCCATTGCCACAGTCAAGCCGGGGATCCTTCAGGAACCGGAAGGATGGGTTTACGAAGAGGTGATCCGCGGCACATCCGGGTGCAGGGTCATCGACGTGGATGCAATGGTTTCAGACGGCAGCATACCGGAGGGGACCAAAACACAGGGCGGATTCAGACTCAGCGGAATCGTTCCCCGGGAACGGTCGGCGGGAGACATCGACGGCGCTGAGCTCATCGTCTGCGGCGGCTACGGCCTCGGGGACGGTGAAACATGGCGTAAGCTTGAGAAACTGGCTGACAGCCTGGGCGGAGCCGCTGCCTGCACGAGGGCGGCCCTGGACGCAGAATGGGGATGCCCGGAGGAGTCCATGATAGGCACCAGCGGCAGGACCGTAAGGCCAAAGGTGTACATCGGATTCGGCATCTCCGGCGCGGCGCACCACACCTGCGGTATTACAGACGCGGGAGTGATCATAAACATCAATTCAGACAAGGACGCGGATGCCTTTGCGGTGTCCGATTACAAAGGAGTATTCGACGCGGAGCAGGTAATTGACGCTCTGCTTGATCAGATAAATAAGGGGTGATTTTTTGAGAAAAGGAAATATCGATATTACATTTATCATCATCATCGTACTGCTGGCAGGCAGTTCCCTGCGGAGCGGGATGGGCGATCCAAAGCAGTGGCTCATGGAGAAGCTGCTACTGCTTCCGGGCATCATTATAGGCCTGTCTTTGCATGAGTTCGGGCATGCGGTCGTAGCGTATAAACTGGGGGACGACACGCCGAAGCTGCAGGGCAGAGTCACGATCAATCCGATGGCGCACATAGACTGGATGGGACTGGCGGCGCTCTTCTTCTGTGGATTCGGATGGGGACAGCCGGTGCAGATCAACCCGTATAATTTCAAACACAGGAGACGGGATGAACTCTTCGTTTCCCTGGCAGGAGTAGTAATGAACCTGCTGGTGGCAGTGCTGTTCATCATCATCGCCAAGGTGTTCATCATCGCGACGGGAGGCGCTCTGAATACGACGATCGCGGAAGGTATCTGGTGGATCATCTACTACGCGATCCAGATTAATTTCGTACTCATGATCTTCAACCTGATTCCATGTCCGCCGCTGGACGGTTTCAACATCATCGCTCAGATCGCAGGGTTTGGAAATACAGAAACATACTGGCGCATCTACAATTACGGCAGCTGGCTGCTGATCATCCTCATTGTGTTCGGCATCGCCGGCATGATTTTGTCACCATGTGTGAATTTCCTGATGAATATCGTATGGGGAATACTCTTTTAGAGACTACAGGGAGTATCAATGGGAAGAACAGATTATCTTGACAAACTGAACGACAAGCAGAAAGAGGCGGCGATGTATACGGAAGGACCGCTTCTGATTCTCGCGGGAGCAGGCAGCGGCAAGACCAGCACCATGACCTGCAGAATCGCTTATCTGATCAGGGAAATGGGCGTGCATCCGTATAACATTCTGGCGGTCACATTCACCAACAAGGCTGCCAAGGAGATGAGGGAGAGAGTCCAGCGCCTCATCGGCGAGGGCGTAAACATGTGGATCCTCACCTTTCATTCGGCGTGCCTGAGAATCCTGAGGTCCCATGCGGAGATTCTGGATTACGGGAGGGATTTCGCAGTCTATGATCCGACAGATCAGAAGACCGTCGTCAAAAATATTTGCAAAGAACTGAATATCGACACGAAGAAGTTCACCCCGGGATACTTTCTGGGAGTCATATCCCACTGCAAAGAGCAGCGCATCCACGCGAGGGAATACAACAGCATCTTCGGCAATGACTTCCGCGAGCAGATGGTTGGCCAGGTCTATGACAGGTATGAGAAAACGCTTAAGAAGAACAACGCCATGGACTTCGACGATCTGCTTCTGAAGACGGTGGAACTGTTTGAAGCGGATGAGGAAGTGCTGCTGAAGTATCAGAACAGATTCCGCTACATCATGGTGGACGAGTATCAGGATACGAATCTGATACAGTACGCCTTCGTGAAGCTGCTTGCCGACGCCCGCGATGAAGACGGGAATATACGCCGGAATATCTGCGTCGTCGGGGACGATGATCAGTGCATCTACCAGTGGCGCGGCGCGGACATCCGCAACATCCTCGAGTTCGAGAAGGACTTTCCGGGGGCGAAGACAGTAAAACTGGAACAGAATTACCGTTCAACAGCCAACATTCTGGCCGCGGCACATTCCGTCATATCCCACAACAGAGGGCGCAAGGCCAAGAAACTGTGGACCGATGCAGAGGACGGAAAGAAGATCGTCTACTACAACGCCGATGATGAAAAGGATGAAGCCTATTTCATCGCGAGTGAGATAAACAGGATTGCGGCGCAGCAGACGCAGCCGGACGGAGTGCCGGATTACAGAGAGTTCGCCGTGCTGTACAGAACAAACGCACAGTCCAGAACGTTTGAGGAAGCGCTGTCCAACAGGGCTATTCCTTACCGCGTACTGGGCGGCCTCAGATATTACGACAGAAAAGAAATCAAGGATATGATGTGCTACATGCGTCTTGTCCAGAACAGGGCGGATGATCTGGCGCTTGTCCGCATCATAAACGAACCAAAACGCGGAGTCGGCGGGAAGACACTGCAAAAGCTTCAGGCTCTGGCGCAGGTCAGAGGCGTGGGCCTCTTCAATGTGCTGCTCGACGATGAAATCATATCCTCATTCAGCGGCAAGGTCGCCGGGAATCTCAAAAACTTCGCGGGACTCATAGAGACATACGGGATCGAACGGGAAAGCATGAAGATCTCCGACCTGTACGACGGGCTTCTGGTCAACTCCGGTTACATGAAAGCACTGGAGGACCAGCATACCGTGGAGGCGGACAGCAGACTCGAAAACCTCATGGAATTCAAGTCGGTCATCATCGGATACGAAAAAGAGGATCCAAACATGAGCCTCGCTGAATTTATGGAGCGGATCGCGCTCCTTGCAGATGTTGACAATCACGATTCCGAGGAGAACGCTGTCACGCTTATGACGCTCCACAGCGCCAAGGGACTGGAGTTTCCTTATGTGTTCATGCCGGGAATGGAGGACGGACTCTTCCCGGGCTGGAGAGCGTTTGACCGCGAGGATGGTCTTGAGGAAGAGCGGCGTCTCTGTTATGTTGGAATTACCAGAGCGAAGAAGAGACTCTGGATGACCAGTGCGCAGACGAGGACACTCTATGGAAGAACAGACTACACCCGCGAATCCGCTTTTCTGCGCGAGCTGGACAAAAGCCTGATCGAGGGCGACAGCATCTATGAGAAGAAAGACCGAAAGGCAGAGGGAGTCTTCCGGGACGGCGCTTCCGGTTCGAGTGTCTTCAAGCCGTTTGATCAGCTGAAGTACGCCAAAGCACAGACAAAGCAGAAGGCAGCTGCCATGGCGAAGGCAGGGGATACGGACTTCGCAGTCGGAGACCGCGTATCCCATCCGAAGTTCGGCGAAGGAACCGTCCTCGAAACAGGCGGCAGTGTGATAAGAATCAAATTTGCGGATCAGGACAGAAAACTGGCTCTCGGCATAGCGCCGCTGAAAAAACTGTAGGATCACTATGAAAAAGAGAATCGAGGAACTTGTAAAAACACTGAACGAGGCGTCAAAGGCCTACTATCAGAAGGATACGGAAATCATGTCCAATCAGGAGTACGATGCTCTGTACGATGAGCTCGTCGCTCTCGAAAAGGAGACTGGCATCGTCATGGCCCAGAGTCCTACCGTCAATGTAGGATATGAGGTCGTGAGCAGTCTCCCCAAGGAACCGCATCCTTCTCCGATGCTGTCCCTCGACAAGACGAAGGACGTGGAGGAGCTGAAGAGATGGCTGGGCGACAAGGACGGACTGCTGTCGTGGAAACTGGACGGGCTGACTGTTGTGCTGACGTACGAAGACGGAAGCCTCTCAAAGGCTGTGACGAGGGGAGACGGAGTCATCGGCGAGGTGATCACAGCGAACGCCAGAACGTTCATCAATATACCGCTTTCCATACCCGAAAAGGGTCAGGTCGTCGTGCGGGGCGAAGCGGTCATAAGTTACAGCGATTTTGAAGCCATCAACACGGACGGTACGTATAAGAATCCGCGGAATCTCTGCAGCGGATCCGTGAGACAGCTGGACAGCAAGGTGACGGCATCAAGACAGGTCAGGTTTTACGCTTTTTCACTCGCGTCGGGCGGCGGTGATTTTGCCTTCCGGCATGAACAGGCGGAGTGGATGAGAAGCCAGGGCTTTGAGACGGTGCACAATGTGCCTGTCACGGCTGATACGATAGCGGCAGCAGTCGAAGATTATTCGCACAGGATAGCGGACTTCGACATCCCATCAGACGGTCTGGTTCTCATATTTGACGATATAGAGTACGGGAGATCCCTCGGTACGACGGCGAAGTTCCCAAGGGATTCCATCGCGTTCAAGTGGCAGGACGAGATAAGGGATACAACGCTGACAGAGATACTGTGGAACGCTTCCAGAACTGGACTGATCAATCCGATCGCCGTGTTCGAACCTGTTGAACTGGAAGGGACCACTGTAAGCCGGGCCTCCGTCCACAATCTGAGCATCGTCAGAGAGCTGGATCTGGGAATTGGTGATACAATAAGTGTGTACAAGGCCAATATGATCATTCCGCAGATCGCGCAGAACAAATCAAAAGGGCAGGAGAGAAGGCCCGACGGACAGATTCGCAAACCCGTCGCTCCGCCTGACAAGTGTCCTGTCTGCGGCAGCGCCGTGATGATAAAAAGTGATAACGGAATCGAGACGGTGCACTGCGGCAATGCGGAGTGTCCTGCCAAGCGGATCAAGTCCTTCACGCATTTCGTCAGCAGGAACGCCATGAACATCGAAGGCCTGTCTGAGGCGACGCTGGAAAAGCTGGTGGATGAAGCGGTGATCAGAAAACCCGCGGATATCTTCAGGCTGGAACAGCACAGGGAGCGCATCGTTTCCATAGAAGGACTCGGAGACAAGTCGCTGAACAATCTGATTGCTGCGGCAGAGACGGCTTCACACACTACTCCCGACAGGCTGCTGTACGCGCTCGGGATACCAAACATAGGCGTCGCCAATGCGCGCATGATTTGCCGCGCGTGCAAAAACAACTGGTCCCGCATCGTCAGTCTTACGGAAGATGAACTGGTGGGCATTGAGGGAATCGGTGAAATCATGGCGGAAGCTTATGTCTCGTTTTTCGAAAATCCCGACACCGCGGAGAACCTGAAGGATCTGCTCAGCGTTCTTGAAATTGACGAGGGATTTGAAGAGGCTGGTGACGCTTTAGCCGGAAAGACATTTGTCATAACAGGGAGCCTTGAGCATTTTGAGAACAGGGACGCGGCAAAGGCGAAGATAGAAGAACTCGGCGGGAAGACTGCCGGTTCTGTCAGTAAAAAAACCGATTATCTCATTAACAACGATATCGATTCCGCTTCCTCTAAAAACAGGAAGGCGAAGGAATTCGGAATACCGATTATAACTGAAGAAGATTTTCTGGAGATGATAAAGTGATACTGCCGAATGGGAAACTAGACAGCGAATTGCTGAGACAGATTGTTTTTGATAAAATCAAATACAGAAGCGATGACGTCAGAGTGCGCCCCGGAATAGGGGAAGACTGTGCGCTGATCGACTTCGGGGATTATGACTGCGTCATGTCAACGGACCCGATATCCTCGACCGTTAGCGATATCGGAAGGCTGGCCATTCACATCACATGCAATGACATCGCGTCGAACGGAGTACAGCCTCTGGGTATTATGCTCGCCTGTATGCTCCCTGAAGGAACCACCGATGAAGAGGTGGAAGAAATCATGAATCAGGCAGCCTCGACCGCAGCGGAAGTGGGTGTTGAAATCATCGGAGGCCATACGGAGATCACGCCTTCAGTGAAACAGCCGCTCATCGTGTCAACGGCGATCGGCAAGACGCCTGCGGGCACATCCCAGAGCGGCAACGATATGCTGCCCGGTGACTTCATCATGATGACAAAAGCGGTCGGCCTGGAGGGAACGGGTATCATCGCCTGCGACCACGAGGAAGAGATCCGCGGGGCAAGGGACGAAGACGGAGGCAGAATTATCAGCGATGAAGAAATCGCGAAAGCAAAGTCGTTTCTTGATCTCGTCAGCGTCGTGCCGGAGGGCGTCGCCGCAGGCAAGGTCGGAACCCATGGAATGCACGATATTACGGAAGGCGGTATTCTCGGTGCCGTCTGGGAGATGTGCCAGATATCCGGTACAGGTGCGGAGGTCTGGGAGGACGCGATTCCGATGCATCCGGAAACAGAAAAGATATGCGGCATGTTCGGCGTCGATCCGCTGAGACTCATATCGAGCGGCTCTATGATCATCATAGTTCCGAAGGAAAAGAGACAGGAGATGGAAGACGCCATGAAGGACGCCGGGGTGGACGCGTCGATCATCGGCATCATAACAGAACAGAGTGAAGGAATCTGCATGGCGAAACACACCAGAACCTGCGGCCGCGAAGGCATGGGCAGAATCAGAGTGAAAATCGATCCGCCTTACGCAGATGAAATATATAAAACTTATAAGTACACAGATAGAGGATAAAAAAGAATGGAAACTAATCTTCTCTTCCTGGCATTGCTTCCGGGAATCATCATCATCATTTTCATTTTCAGAAAAGACAAGGTCGAACATGAGCCGTGGAGTCTCATATTCAAACTGCTCCTGTTCGGCGCGATTTCATGTATTCCGGCCATGATACTGGAAACGTTCATCAGCGGGTTCGATCCGGGTTTCCAGCCGGGATCGGTTGGGTACGCCATATTCACCGCATTCGCGGTGGCAGCGCTCTGCGAGGAGTTCTGCAAATACATATTGCTCCGGATAGGATCCTGGAGAAACAAGAACTTCGACTACAGGTTCGACGGAATCGTATACGGTGTGGCGGTTGCTGTCGGGTTTGCCCTGCTTGAAAACGTTCTGTATGTAATGGATGGAGGACTGTACGTTGCTCTGATGAGAGGCGTTCTGGCAGTTCCTCTGCACGCATTCTGCGGCGTATTCATGGGCGTCTACTACGGCGCAGCCAAGCGGTATGCAATCGAGGGAAATCACAGCAAATCCAGGAGCGAGACATTAAAGGCGCTCTTTGTTCCGTTTATGATTCACGGTATCTATGACTCGCTGGCATTTATGGAAACATACGGTACAACGATAGCACTTCTTGCCTTTGTACTGTTCATGTACATCGTCGCGGTCAAGAGAGTGAACAAATACTCGAATGAGGACTGGAGCGCAGGATTTTACCGCCAGCAGCTTTCAGACCTTTCTATTGACGATAAAATCTAAAGAGAATATAATCAGACATGGTCAAATTGCCCTTTGATGGTTCCGTAAGCATGGTTTGGGTCCTGCGCAATAGGACGCCGTGAACCTTGTCAGGTCCGGAAGGAAGC
>CACYBO010000198.1 GCA_902772685.1 uncultured Eubacteriales bacterium
CGCCCGGGATGGCACATCGAGTGCTCGACCATGTCAAAGAAGTATCTGGGTGACACGCTGGATATCCATGCAGGCGGTGAAGACCTTCAGTTCCCGCACCACGAAAACGAGATTGCCCAGTCGGAGGCGCATAACGGGAAGCAGTTCGCCAACTACTGGATGCACAATGGATACATCAATATCGACGGCGTCAAGATGAGCAAGTCCCTTGGCAACTTCAAGACCGTGCGCGATCTTCTCTCACAGTACGACGGCGAAGTGCTGCGCTTTCTCATTCTCAGCGGACACTACAGAGGACCGATTGACTTCAATCCTGAGATTCTGACCCAGTCACAGAACGGCCTCAAGAGAATGCGCAACGCCAAGTCCAACCTGAAGCACCTGATGGCAAACGGCGCAGACGGCGATATGACCGCTGCGGAAGCTGAGGCAGTTGCGGGCTACGACAAATACAGACAGAAGTTCATCGAAGCCATGGATGACGACCTCAACACAGCTGACGCTATCTCAGCCGTCTTCGAACTCGTCACCGCGATCAACACCGCAGCAGGTGCAGGCGCCACGAAGGCTTTTGCAAAGGCATCAATGGACGTTTTGATGGAACTGGCGACCGTACTCGGTCTGCTTCAGCAGGACGTGGAAGAAAAGGTTGAAATCGAACCTGAAATCCAGGCTCTCATCGACGAGCGTCAGGCAGCGCGCAAGGCCAAAGACTATGCCCGCGCTGATGAGATCAGAGACCAGCTGGCGGCTCAGGGTATCACGTTGAAGGATACGCCACAGGGCGTGCAGGTCATCAGAAACTGATGGACAAGGGTGAAGTCAGACAGCTGAATACGGACGTGCTCGCTTATCTGGGTGACGCGGCGTATGAGCTTTTCATCCGGGAGCTGATGCTCGAGGAGGGCAGACTCCGTGCGAACAGCCTGCACCGTTCAGCAACTCACTACGTCAACGCCCATGCGCAGGCGGACGCGGTGCGCGGGATGATGGAAGAGCTGACAGAAGAAGAACAGCGGATCGTGAAACGGGCGCGCAACCACAAATTCCACTCAAAGGCGAAGAACGCTGATCCGCTGACGTATAAATGGGCAACGGGATTTGAAGCATTGGTAGGATACCTGTATCTGAACGGGGATGAGCAGCGGCTCTCCCGGGTCATGCACAGGGCGGTGGAGATTATCGATGGCAAATAGGTATAAAAAAAGAAGAGAAACCACGAACAAGACAAAGGACTGGATCACAGATTACTACCAGACCGGGCGCGAATGGGATAAGGACAACCGCCGGCGCCGTGAAGAGGCAGGAGAGAAGGAAGAGAAGGGACTGAAGAACCTGAACGCCTTTGAGCTGACCTGCATCGTCATCATCGTTCTGGCTGTGCTTGGTATGATCATAAAGTATTTCATTCTCGGTCACGGATTCTGGGATTGGGGGATTTAATAAAGTCTTTTAGGAGAACAATATGAGCAAAGCAGATGTTTTATTTGTGAATATGTGCCGGGATATTCTGGACAACGGATTCTCGACGGAGGGGCAGACCGTCCGCGCCAGATGGGAAGACGGATCGCCGGCCCACACGATCAAACAGTTCGGCGTGGTCAACCGGTACGACCTCAGAGAAGAGTTTCCGGCGCTGACACTTCGTCCAACATATATTAAGAGCGCAGTTGATGAAATGCTCTGGATCTGGCAGAAGAAGTCCAACAGGACAGCAGATCTCGCGAGCGGCATCTGGGATGAATGGGCAGGAGCCGACGGAACCATCGGCAAAGCCTACGGATACCAGATGGGCGTGAAGTACCAGTTCGCACAGGGCGAAATGGATCAGGTCGACAACGTGCTCTGGCAACTGAAGAACACGCCGTATTCCAGGCGCATCATGACCAACCTCTACAATTTCGCGGATCTGCGTGAGATGGGGCTGGAACCGTGCGCATACAGCATGACGTTTAACGTCACCCGGGAACAGGGCGGCGGCGCGGAAGGCAAAGGCGGCAGCGGCCGGTTCGTTCTGAACGGAATTCTGAACCAGCGGTCCCAGGACATTCTGGCGGCCAACAACTGGAATGTAGTGCAGTACGCAGTTCTGATCCACATGCTGGCTCAGGTGTCGGACATGATTCCGGGTGAACTGATCCACGTGATCTCGGACGCACACATCTATGACAGACATGTGGACATCATCCGCGAGATGATCGAACGCCCGCAGTATCCTGCGCCGAAGTTCAGTCTGAATCCGGAAGTCAAGGATTTCTACGAATTCACATTGGATGACATCAAGATCACAGACTACAAGAAGAACCCACAGATCAAGAACATCCCGATCGCCGTCTGATGCGGCGCGGAGCATGACATCATATAGGAGATAAATAATGAACGCAATCGTTGCAACAGACAGAAACTGGGGCATCGGCAAGAACAATGACCTTCTGGTCCACTTGCCGGGCGACCTGAAATATTATAAGAAGAAGACTCTCGGCAAGTGCGTGATCTTCGGACAGCGGACGCTGGAATCCCTGCCCGGATCAAAACCGCTGCCAAAGAGAAACCATATCGTTCTCAGTGACGATCCGACTTATACTGTAGAACCGCGTGAAGGTTTCGCGTGCGACGTTGTTCACTCGAAGGAAGAGGTGCTGGAACTTGCCGCCCGGTATGAAGCGGCGGCAGAAGCAGCAGGAGAGGACCCGTCTGAAGCGGTCTTCATCTGCGGCGGCGCATCCATCTATGAACTCTTCTTTGATGACTGCGATGCGTTTTATGTGACCCGTATCGATGAAGTGTTCGACGCGGACCGGTTCTTCCCGAATCTGGAGGAGAAGGGATTCATCGTCACCTGGGAATCAGACGAGCAGACAGATGAAGCGACCGGCATCCGGTACACCTTCCGCAAATATGAACGCGCAGGTGTTTAAGAATCAGAATTTGAGCGGAGACAGACAATGTCCGAAATCATAGCAGGAAGAAATGCGGTGCTGGAAGCTTTGAAGTCCGGCCGCGAAATCGAAAAGATCAACATCCAAAAACCGGAGGGCGGCGCCCATCACAGCGGCTCTGTCAAACAGATTATCGCAAAGGCAAAAGAGGCGAAGATACCCGTCTACCACAGCGATAAAGCGTTCATGGACAAATTGCTGGACGGAGCGAAGGTGAACTGCCAGGGAGTCATCGCAACGGCTTCGGATTTCTCATACTGCAGCGTGGATGACATCCTCGCACTTGCGGAATCCCGCGGCGAGAAACCGTTTATCATCATTCTCGACGGTCTGGAGGATCCTCACAATCTGGGTGCTGTTATGAGAACAGCCGAGTGCGCAGGAGCGCATGGAATCATCATTCCGAAACGCCGCAGTGTCTCGGTCAATGAGACCGTTCTCAAAACGAGCGCGGGAGCTGCGGAGCACATGCTTTGCGCGAGAGTGACGAACATAGGCAGGGCGATCGATGAACTTAAGAACCAGGGCGTTTGGATCTACGCTTGCGATATGGGAGATACGTTCATGTACGATCAGGATATGACAGGTTCGTGCGCCATAGTAATCGGAAGCGAAGGATTCGGCATCAGCCGTCTCGTTCGGGAGAAGTGCGATTTCGTGGTGAGCATTCCAATGAAGGGAAAAGTCAATTCGCTCAACGCTTCAAACGCGGCGGCAATTGTGATGTACGAAGTCGTCAAACAAAGACTGCAGGCATAGAAACAGAGGTTGAAATGCTAAAGAAAGAACTCATCAGTTCCATAGAAAACCCCGAAATCCAGTTGGCGGCTGAAGCACAGGCGGGCAACCACCTTGCCGAAGAGACGCTCATCAGGAATTATTCCGGGATCGTCTACAAAAAGGCCAGAGCGTACTTCATGGCAGGCGCGGACGCAGAAGACGTGGTGCAGGAAGGTATGATCGGTCTGCTGAAAGCCGTGCGCAATTACAATGCTGACAAGAAAGCTTCCTTCGGGACTTTTGCGGAACGCTGCGTAACGAATCAGATCATCAGCGCGATACGTTCCGCGGACCGCATCAAGCACAAGCCGCTCAACACATCTGTTTCTCTGAACAAGCCAGTCGCAGGAGATACCTCATCAGGCGCTGCTGAGATGGCGGAGATTACGCTGGGAGACACATTGAGCACCAATCCGGCCGACAGCCCGGATGAGATGCTCATCATTAAAGACGTCGCCTACTACATTCTGAACAACGGCGACAACATCTTCAGCGATCTTGAGATGCAGGTTCTGAGTGAGTACATCAAGGGATTTACGTCAGGGCAGATTGCCGAACGATTGGGCAAAAGCCCTAAATCCGTGGATAACGCCCTGCAGCGAACCAGAAAAAAAGTGAATCAGTATTTGTGGGAATAACATACTGTATGTTTCGACCGGCCGGAAGGCCGGTTTTTTCAATCATTAAAATTCCTTAAGCATTCCATAATTGACGTTTGAGAGTGATACAATCATATGTGGAATAAAAGCCGAAGAATATGGGGACCGGATTGAAATGATCTGTAAATACTGCGGAGAACAACTGGATAATAACGCAGAGTACTGCAGCTTTTGCGGTAAGAAGGTGATACATGTACCACCTGTTTTTACCATGACGAATATCGGGACCGATATCGCTACAGAGGCTATCCGGGATTATTCCGAGTGGGGATTCTACAACAATCCTGACGCCGAGTTGGACCCGGAGACGGGTAAGAAGCCTGATTATGGGTATGACGCCCTTGATGCGCTGCCGGATGAGAACCCTCTGAAGTGGGCCCGTGACTTCCTGGAAGCTGAAGCGCGGGAAGAAATGGGAGCAGACTCCCCGGAGCCGGCTCCTCAGGAAGCAGAAAACTCCGAAAGCGAGTATCCGGAAGAGGAACCCGATGAGGAAATGCCGGCAAAAGAGAGGAAAAAAGTTCCCGCAGCTGTTATTGTAATTGCTCTGGTAATCGTGGCTGTTGCAATTGCGGCAGGAGCGTATCTGCTCTTTGGCGGCGATAAAACCTATGAGGTGGATCTGAATTCCATCATGAACGAACCAAAAGTTATCGGCTACGATGGGTTCGGTGAGATGGCGCTGATGCCGCAGATAGATGATGCGAAAGCAGACAAGTGGCTCAATACCGTGGAATTCGATAATGATAAGGAAGCGTTCACGGAAGTTCTGGAGACCGTTACGTACACGCCGGACAAGACAAAAGACTTGTCTAATGGAGATGTTGTCAATATCACAATAGATTACGATAAGAATCTGGCCGCGGAAAAAGAACTGAAAGTCAAGGCGCAGCCAACAACCTTTGAAGTGAGCGGCCTGGAAATCGGTAAGGATCTTGCGTACGATCCGAACGCTTACCACGCCTATTACGATGATTTCATCCTTCCGCAGAGCGACACGGAAGAATTGAGCAGAGCGGACGTAGTCTACAGCACGAATGGGGATGCAGACGTGGTCCAACAGGCGATCAATGAAATCTACGCGCGCCATGGCTGGATCTTTGCCAACGAACACTACAACAAGCTTTTCCGGGGATTCGAATGGTATACCCCTATGTATACGCCGGAACAGTTTGATGACTCCTGGCTCAACAATTATGAGAAGGCCAATCTGAGTCTGCTGATCGGCTACCGGGATGAACTCAAGGCAGCCGCCGCAAAGGCAGCAGAGGAGAAAGCGGCGAAGGAAGAAGCTGAGAAAGCGGCGAAGGAAGAGGAAGAAAAAGATACCGGAGACGAAACAGATTAAGAAGTCAAAGCAATAACAATGAGCATCGGGCACCTCGCATATATGAGGTGCTTTTTTTATGCAATTTATGGACAATTGCAGGTTTTTTCCGTATATGGCGCAATCAGTCCAAATTAAGACAAAAAGACGCTATATAATGTAGCTTAAATTGTCAGAATAGCGCATATTAAATTCCGCCATACTTGCCTGTTTTGCTTCCTTAATGTATATTAAGGGGCAGAAGACTTGTTAATTGAAGCAATTGAAATGGCTTTTTTTGAGGAGGACAGTCATGAAGAAATGTAAAGGAATACTGGCACTATTGCTGTCAGTCATGATTACCGTTACATTTACTCCGTCAATAGCATTTGCAGGCAATGGAGGCTATGTGGCTAAGATCGGGGATACCAATTATGAATCCCTGAAGGCTGCATTGGATGCTGCGAATGGTGCGGACAATGTAACCGTTCAACTGCTTGATGATGTGGATTTCACGGATCCGGGTAACTATACCAACAACAGGGTTCCAATCAGCAAATCCATGACGATCAACGGAAACGGGCACACGATCACCGTCGCAAATCGCGGCTTCGGTGTTGGTGTGAATGCAAGCAATAATATTGATGTGACATTTCAGAATGTAACGATCAATAACAACGCTAATAATGGGCGCTGTATCGACACTCGCGGTAACATAGGTACCCTCACCTTGGATGGTACAACACTGAGCACTGCCGGAGCAGCGTCAAAGAATTTTGACCAGCCGCTTACCATTGGCGGAAATCAAAGCAGCACAGCGAAGATTATTATCCGAAATGGAAGCGTGATTCAAACCAGTGAAGCTGGAACTGAATATTACGCGATTATTACGTTCAATCCTGTCGATATGACGATCACGGACAGCACAATCAAGGGCTGGGCATGCATCTTTGCTAAAGGAGCTGAGAGTTCTGCCGGATCTGCAGGTTCCACATTTACAATTACCGACAGTAAACTGGTATCAAAGAACGTGCATAGCGGAGACAGTAACGCTTTCTCAATGTTCATGGCACAAGATGATGATATTACCTTTGATGTTACAGGATCTGAGATTGAAGTAACAGCAACAGGTGACCAGAATCAGGCGATTCTTGCAGCTAGCGGATCGAATGTAAAAGCGAACCTTGGCGAAGGCAATATAGTAACACTGACAGGCGATAAGGCAGTGTTTGCTTTTAATAATGGTGATGTTGAGGTTACAGGCGGCACTTTCAACAAAAACCCATCCGATTATTGTGCAGAAGGATTCGTTCCTGAAGAGAAGGAAGACGGCACATACGGAGTAGTGAAAGAACCATCAGTAGCCAAGATAGGAGAAACTGAGTTTACTTCCCTGCAAAAGGCAATTAACGCGGCTCATGAAATGACGGGCGATGTTACGATCACACTTCTTGACAGCATTACGGAAGTCGCTCTGATTCATCAGAAGGCCGGACTCAATCTTACGATCGATGGTGATGGAAAAACTATCACAGGACAGATTTACATAGACGGAGACGGCAGATTAAATGGTGAAGACACTCTGACCATTAAGAATGCCAAATTCGCGTATGATTCTGCTACATATGACGATGCGTTTATCGATGTGCCAAGCACAAAGACCGCAGGAAAAATCTACACGACCGGTAAATATAACTATGCGCATAATATTACCATTGATGGCTGTGAGTTTGCCGGCGAGGGTACGACTACAGTCGCGTTCCGTACCGCATCC
>CACYBO010000199.1 GCA_902772685.1 uncultured Eubacteriales bacterium
CGGCGGACTGCGCCCTCATCAGGAGTATATCTATACGGACATTACGATCCGGACCCGTTATACTTCGCCGTATGAGGATCCCGGATATGGCGGGATGTTTTCCTGAATAGCAAAGCTGACAGGATATCTGTACACAAACATACAGGAAAAAACATAAGACCCCGGAACCGGCTCTGCCGGATCCGGGGTCTCTTTTCCGGGGCGCGTGCCTGTGCGTGCGTTTGCGCATGGCTATTATTGTTTCGCCAGGCTGTGCAGTTTCAACGCATTGAAGAGAACAAATTCGTGAATAATGTACAAAATCCATATAGAAGTAGGATTTGCACTTGTTTTTATACCGTGAAATGATATAATTTATTATCAGAAGCGTGTGATCGCGTTTGACAAATAGCACGCACAAAGCACACAAGCAATACTAAACCGCTGACAATACTAAACAAGAGAGGTGTAAAATGGAGAAGACGATCAGATTGACGACGGCTCAGGCCATTGTAAAGTTCCTGGATCAGCAGTATGTATCCATGGATGGCGAAGAGACAAAGTTTGTAGAAGCGTTCTTTACCCTGTTTGGCCACGGCATTGCCGTAGGACTTGGCGAGGCGCTGGATACGAACCCGGGCGGCATCAAGGTCATGCAGGGCCGCAATGAGCAGGGTATGTGCCATTGTGCCATCGGCTATGCAAAGCAGAACGACAGAAAGAAAATCATTCCCTGTGCTTCTTCGATCGGCCCCGGCGCTGCCAATATGGTAGTTGCCTGTGCGACGGCCACCGTCAACAATATTCCGCTGCTGGTATTCCCGTCTGACACCTATGCGTCCAGACAGCCGGATCCCGTTCTGCAGCAGCTGGAGCAGAGCAACAGCCTGGCCACCACAACCAATGACGCATTCAAACCGGTCGTAAAATACTGGGACCGCATCGTGAGACCGGAACAGCTGATGACGGCTCTGATCAATGCCATGCGCGTTCTGACAGATCCGGCGGAGACCGGCGCTGTCTGCATTGCCCTTCCGCAGGATGTCGAAGGTGAGGCTTATGATTATCCGGAGTACTTCTTCAAGAAGAGAGTACACCGCATTACCAGACCTGTGGCTCCGGCTGAGGAGATCCAGGATATCGCCGACGTGATCGCTTCCAGCAAAAAGCCGATTGTGGTTGTCGGCGGCGGCGTGCGCTATTCTCTGGCCGGCGAGGTCATGGAGCAGTTCTGCGCGGACTTTAATATTCCCTTTGGCGAGTCTCAGGCAGGAAAGAGCGCCTGCCGGTCTGACAGCCCGTACTGCCTGGGCGGCATCGGCGTGACCGGTACCTCTGCTTCCAACAAGATCGCGCCCGAAGCTGACTGCGTCATCGCCGTCGGAACCAGACTGACCGACTTCACCACCAGCTCCAAATGGCTCTTCCGCAATCCGGATGTGAAGTTTGTCACGATCAACAACAACAGATATCATGCATACAAATATGACGCCGTAAAGGCTGTCGGTGACGCAAAGGCCACACTGGAGGCCCTTTCTGCGGAGCTTAAGGCCCGCGGCTATAAGGCTGCCTATACCAATGAGATTGCCGATGCGAAGAAGGAATGGGACGAGGAGCTGGAGAGACTGGGAGGCATCGTCTGCACAGGCGGCGATTTCGAACCCATCATCAAGGCCAGAGATCCCAGAACCGTTCCGGAGTTCGTAAAGATGTACGGCACGTCCCTTACACAGAGTGCTGCCCTGGCAACGATCCGCGCCACGATCGGCGAGGACGACATCATTCTGACAGCCGGCGGCTCCCTGCCGAGCGACCTGCAGCGTGTCTGGAAGACCAACCGCCGCGGTGCCTACCATGTGGAGTACGGCTATTCCTGCATGGGCTATGAGATCGGTGCTTCCATGGGCGTCAAGATGGCGGATCCGGATCACGAGGAGTACACCGTGGTCGGAGATGCAGGCTTCCAGATGCTCAACAGCGAGCTGGGTACGATCATGCAGGAGCGTATCAAGACCAACATCCTGGTATTTGATAACTGCGGATTCGGCTGCATCAACAACCTGGAAATGACCCACGGCATCGGCAGCATCGCCACCGAGTTCCGTTACACCGACGGCAAGAAGCCGACCGGCGACCTGATTCCGATGGACTACACCAAGATCGGTGAGGCCTATGGCATGAAGACCTACGCCTGCCGTTCCGTAGAAGAGCTGCGCGACGCGATTCTGGATTCCAGAAAGCAGACTGTTGCCTGCCTGTTTGACCTGAAGATCGTGCCGAAGACCATGACAGACGGGTATGATTCCTGGTGGAATGTCGGTATCGCGATGGAGTCCGAGAGCGCCAGCGTCCGCGAAGCTGCAGACGAGGTCCGCGAGCACAGGGCCGCTGCAAGACAGTATTGATAGAATCAAAAAATATTTAGCAGGAGATGATTTTTATATTATGGAAAAGAAATTGTTTGGCTATCCGGAGTTTGATGCTTCCGGGGAAGAGATTCTTTCAACGTATGAAAATGAATACCGCGATATGCTGATGGATGTCCGCGTGTACAGAATGGCCGCAGGCACGGCCCGCACCTTCGAGCGCGCCGGCGAAGAGGTGGCGGTGCTGCTGATGTCCGGCGAGATCGAGTATGTCTGGGAAGGCAATGCGAAGACCGTATCCCGCAAGGATGTCTTTACGGAAGGCCCCTGGGCGCTGCATGTTTCTTCCGGTGTGAAGATCGAAGTGAAGGCCGTAAAAGACAGCGAGATCCTGGTGCAGTGCACACAGAATGAAAAGAGCTTTGCCTCGAAGCTGTACTGCCCGGATGACGCGCCGTGGGGATACTCCAGCGTGGGCAAGTTCGGAAATGTAGCCAAGAGACGCGTCAACACGATCTTTGACCATGACATCAATCCGGATTCCAACATGGTCCTGGGAGAAGTCCTGAATGACCGGGGCAACTGGTCCGGGTACCTGCCGCACAGACATCCGCAGCCCGAGCTCTACTACTTCAAGTTTGACCGCCCGGAAGGCTTTGGCGCCAGCTATGTGGGCGACGACGTGTTCAAGAGCGTGGACAACAGCTTTTCCGCGATTCCCGGCGGCAGACTGCATCCGCAGGCCGTGGCTCCCGGGTTCCAGATGTATACCTGCTGGATGATCCGCCATCTGGAGGGCAATCCGTGGCTGCAGACAGACCGCTGCGAGGATGAGCGCTACGTCTGGATGCATGACGCGAAGTTTGAATAAACAAGCCCCTGTTTTCGTATCTATGCGGGGTGCACGGCACCCCGTGTAAATAAAAATGAAAGAGCTGCAACTTGTTGACCCGGAGATTATCACACAAATAAGAAAGGATGATCAACTATGGTTAAAGTAGGTATTATCGGCGCAGGCAGAATCGGAAAACTGCACATCACCAGCATTTGCACACGCGTCCGCAACGGCGTGATCAAGACCGTCGCAGACCCCTTCATGAACGAAGAGACCGCTGCATGGGCCGAGAGCATGGGTGTTCAGCACACCACAACAGATTACAAAGAGATCCTGAATGATCCGGAGATCGACGCAGTCCTGATCTGCTCCTCCACTGATACACATTCCCCGATTTCCGTTGAGGCGATCAACGCCGGCAAGCATGTATTCTGCGAGAAACCCATCGACCATGATCTGGACAAG
>CACYBO010000200.1 GCA_902772685.1 uncultured Eubacteriales bacterium
CTCAAGCACCTCGGCGAGCCGGAGAATCAGGGATAAAGATAAACGAGTGGCTTCTGATCATAGATTCTGTCATCCGAATCCATGAGGACAAGGTCGAGGATCTTCGAATCCCGGATCAGATGTTTCCAGCAGGTGTAGGTGGCCCTGATGAAATCGTCATTCAGTTTCATATAATCAGAAATGAGCGGGCATTCGTACGGCAAATCATCAGGACAGATAATCACATGAAAGATACCGTCCTCGTCGATATGCGGGGACAGTGGAAAAGTGCGGCACTGAATGGGCCGCTTTTCTCTTTTGCAGAGCGGGGCAGTGCGGCACTGGATAAAAGGCACGCGTCCGTGCCAGCTGTCCGGATAATCATATTCCTCTGCGAGTATAGATCCCCATTCGATCCATTCGTCATCGGATTCATCGAACACCTTTTCCTCACCCGGCAAAAGCATCAGCCCCATGTATCTGTCAGCGTTCTCATCGCCCGAAGCGGTGTACTCCATATCCTCCGGCGCATAGTCGCAAAGGCAGCATGCCGCCCCGCATAGAATACCGCAGTCGAAGTCCACAGGGGACACGCGGTCGAGCAGGCGGTAGATCGCCCGATATGTTAGTTTTGTAATCTTGCTCTTCATGATTTGATTATATTTCACGCGTTGCTTTTTTGCAAAAGCATCCCGAAGATTTTACAAAACCTTTATTGCATACAGAATTATTTGGAGTATAATATAGCATGGTTTTTTGTGAATTTGATTTCGACATATATATGTATAAATAATTATAGGACGGGTTAATATGAGATTAGGAATCGATGTAGGATCGACTACAGTAAAACTGGTTTTCCTCGATGAGGAGAACAATATCATTTACAGCAGGTATGAGCGGCATATGTCCAATGCCTTTCTGAAGGTTCAGGAGCTGATCAAAGAGGCGCATGAGGAGTTCGGAGACCAGACCATTCAGGCTGTCATTACGGGTTCAGGCGGTTTGAGCATCGCCAAGCTCATCAAGGTGCCTTTTGAGCAGGAGGTCATTTCCTGCAGCAAGGCGGTGCAGACACTGATACCGGAAACGGATACGGCTATCGAACTCGGCGGAGAAGATGCCAAGATTACATTCTACGGACAGACCATCGAGCAGAGAATGAACGGTACCTGTGCCGGCGGTACAGGTGCGTTCATCGATCAGATGGCAGTTCTGCTGAATACAGATGCAGACGGACTGAACGAAGCATCAAAGAAGCACACCCTGATTTATCCGATCGCGGCCAGATGCGGCGTTTTCGCCAAGACGGATATCCAGCCGCTGATCAATGACGGCGCCAAGATTGAGAATCTGGCGGCGTCTATCTTCCAGGCAGTCGTGGATCAGACCATTTCAGGACTGGCCTGCGGACACCCGATCAGAGGAAAGGTCGCCTTCCTGGGCGGACCTCTCAGCTTCCTGCCGGAACTGAGGGAAAGGTTTATCGAGACTCTTAAGCTGAAACCGGACGAAGTTATCATCCCGGAAGACGGCAAGCTTTTTGTTGCTGTCGGCGCGGCGCTCCTGGCAGGTGAGAAGGAAGAAACGAGTCTGGGCGATATCATGATCAGACTGGCAAACGCTGACCAAAGCGAACTCAGCGACACGGCGCGCATCGAGCCGCTGTTCAGGAATCAGCAGGAATACGATGAATTCAAGGAGCGCCACGATAGGGCCAAAGTCAAGCGCAAACCGTTTTCTGAGGCGAAAGGAAGACTGTTCCTTGGTATCGACGCCGGATCAACGACGACAAAATCCATCGTCATCGACGATGATAAAAACGTATTGTACACGTTCTACCGAAGCAACAGGGGCAAACCGATTGCGCCTATTATTGAAATGCTCAAGGACGTTTATGACAAGATGCCTGAAGACTGCTACATCGGCGGCACGGCTGTTACAGGATACGGTGAGAATCTGATTAAGGCGGCATTCAAATGCGACATGGGTGAGATTGAGACCATGGCGCACTACAAGGGCGCTGAAGAATTCCTGCCGGGCGTCGAGTTCATTCTGGACATTGGCGGGCAGGATATGAAGTGCATGAAGATCCAGGACAACGCCATCTACGATATCATGCTCAACGAGGCGTGCTC
>CACYBO010000201.1 GCA_902772685.1 uncultured Eubacteriales bacterium
AACTGCAAGGATGTCTGCATGAACATGACGCCGCTGTTCCACAGAGGCGGCAGCCACTCCGGCGGAACCTGCCCGACTTTCTACATCGGAGCGTGTCTGATCCTGCTGCGTGCATTCTCACCGCGTGTCACACTGAACTACGTCGAGAAATACAAGATCACATTCCTGACCGGTTCCCCATCATCACTGGAGATGCTGGCAAGAACACAGGAAAGGGATCCGCAGGATCTCTCCTCACTGAGGGGCCTGGTCACCATGGGCGCACCGCTTGAGAAAGCAGCCTGTGAGCGTTTCCTGGAGATTCTCACGCCGAACATCTTCAACGGATACGGCACAACGGAGACCTTCTGGAACTCCTTCCTCAGACCGTATGACCTGCCGGAGTATGCCGGCGCCGTCGGCGGCAGCTGCACAGATGACGAAGTGCGTGTTGTTAAGGTCTACGAAGACAGAAAAGCTGAACCGGATGATCTGGTTCCTACGGATAACGAAACTGTAGGCGAAGTCATCCTGTACTGCCCGGGCAAGACGACCTACAGCTACTACAAGAATCCTAAAGAGCAGGAAGCAAAATTCTACAAAGGCTGGATGTACACCAACGATCTGGGATTCTGGGACGAGCACCTCTACGTTACGATCAACGGACGTAAGGACGACATGATTGTCAGCGCCGGCGAGAACATTTATCCGACGCAGGTCGAGGAAGCGATCAATGAATTCGACCGCGTTGCTGACTGTATGGTCACAGCTGTTCCGGACGCTGCCCGCGGACAGGCGATCGCCGCCTACATCGTTCCAAAGGATCCTGAACTGACCATCAAGGACGTCTTCGACTTCTGTCTCGAGACGCCGATGCTCTCCGCATATAAGAGACCGAGATGGTACAAGTTCGTCGACAGCCTTCCAATGACTGCGACCGGCAAGAAAATGCACTATGTGCTGAAGCAGCAGGCAGCCAAAGACCTCGAAGCAGGCGAGCTGAAGAGAAAGTAATACAGAAAGCAGGCGAATCAAATGTGGAGTTTCAAAAGACCAGTAAACTATTATGAAACAGACCGGATGGGCGTTGTCCACCACTCCAACTATCTGCGCTATCTGGAAGAGGCCAGATATGTCTGGATGGAAGAAGTCGGTGTTCCGTATCCGGAGTTCGAGAAGCAGGGTGTCATCATTCCCTGCACGACTGCGACGGAAACCTTCCTGAACTTCCTCCGCTACGGCGACGTCTTCTCCGTGCACATGGAAATGTATAAATTCACGGGACTTCGGATGCATTTCAGATATGAAGTGTATAACGAGACGACCGGGGATCTCTGCCTGACCGCAGAAACCGTGCATTACACGACAACGAAAGAAGACTATAAGCCGACAAGCATCAAGAGAAGCCATCCGGAGCTCTTTGAAAAGATCAT
Source organism: uncultured Eubacteriales bacterium (assembly GCA_902772685.1). Classification (GTDB taxonomy): domain Bacteria; phylum Bacillota; class Clostridia; order Peptostreptococcales; family Anaerovoracaceae; genus Lentihominibacter. The sequence goes on from CACYBO010000201.1 coordinate 1,413, forward strand.
GGAACTGGTTTCCGACACAAGAGAGAAGAAATAGCAATTCCTCTGCTATATCTAAAAGGACTGTCCGGATATCCGGGCAGTCCTTTTATTATTCTATTCATTCAGAATTTGCAAAAGCAATGACGCCGCAGGGTTGAGCAGAGACGGTTTCCATGCAGCGATACAGTCGATGGTGTAACTTTCGCTGTCCAAAGCCTTTACATTAAACCTTGACGCATCCGCATCGTCTATCAGCGATGCAGGCAGGAACGTTACACCGAGCCCCGCCTTCACCGAGAGAAGTACGGAAGAAACATCTTCAAAGGTGTTGATGATTTGCGGCGTGAATCTGCGGGTTCTGCAGTAGTTCATCGCCTGCATATAGAGAATAGGGTCCGCCTCCTCTGAAAGGAGGATGAACCGTTCTGCGGAGAGAGGTTTCTCAGTTCCGCCTTTCTTGCCTTTGCCGGAAGTTCCTGCAGGTTTGACGAGCGCAAGGGGCTCTCTGTGCGTGTGTAAATATTCAAAGTTCTCTGCATCCAGAAGCATGTCCCGATAGATGAACCAGAAATCATATGGCGCGTCTGTATCATCCATCAGACTCTCGCCGCTTGAGATATTCGTCAGGTCTACCGAAATGTCCGGGTACTCCCTGTGAAACTTCGCCAGAAGTTCAGACAGATAATTCTGCGATGCGCTGACGACTGCGATGGACAGGCGGCCTGCCATGCCTTCGTGAATCTGCTTCACCGCGTAAGTTCCTTTGCGTGCAGCGTCTGCCATCTCCTGGGCATAAGGCAGAAAGATTCTCCCCTCGTCCGTCAGCTGCACATCTCTTTTCGTTCTGTAAAACAGACGCACGCCAAGCTGTGACTCCAAATCATTGATCTGACGGCTTATGGTTGACTGAGGCACGCCAAGCTGCCGCGCCGCGCCTGTGAAGTTCAGTGTTTTGCTGACTGCGAGAAAACTCGCGATCTGGTTCAGATGCATGCAGATACCTCTCGATTGTGCCCCTGTTTTATTGACATTCCGCCCACTGCGATGATACCATTGAGTCGACAAAATTATCAGAAATCAATAATTCAAAAACTGTGCATTTTTATAAGAAATAATCAGTTTTTGCTATTATATC
>CACYBO010000202.1 GCA_902772685.1 uncultured Eubacteriales bacterium
ACTGCCAGCTTCTGTGTCTTTTTCTTCTGTTTGCTGTACTTGACTGTGGCGGTCTTTGCCTTGACGGCAAGCGGATTTGCCATCCTGTTCACGGTTACCTGGCAGGACGCGGTCTTCCTTCCCTGCGCCGTCGTCACGGTGATCGTCGCCTTTCCTTCCTTCTTGCCTGTCACCTTGCCTGCCGCATCGACGGATGCAACAGAAGCATTTGAACTTCTGAACATCACATCCTGATTCGTCGCATCCGAAGGGCTGACGGCCGGGCTGAGCGCAAAGCTCTTCCCTACATAAACTGACTGGGAGGCAGACAGGCTGACTCCGTCAACGGCAACATTGCCCATGTTGAGTCTGTAAACGCCGAATCTCGGATCTGACTGAGAAGAGCCTCCATTGGTGTCGTTGACGTAGATGTTTCCTTCTTTATCCCTGCCGACGCCCTCGAGGAATCCGCTGATTTTTATGATAGCGTCTGCAGTAGTGCTTCCCGGTCCGAAAACGGCGACCTCATAATTGTTCCGCCCTATAACAGCGACAGTTCCGTAGTCATCCGCGCAGATATCGTATATCCATGTAAACAGACGGTGTGAGCTTCCTCCTGTGAAGTACATTGGCGTTACCTTACCTGATGCAGGTTCATACTTATAGATTCCCGCAACGCCTGCATCGTACCCATTCGAGGATCCCTTATCGGCAATATAGATGTTCCCCATGCCGTCAACCGCAATTCCCTGCGTGTAGCGTTTCCCATTGCTGGCGATTGCGGGGTAGTTCGGTTCATATGTCTTCGCCCAGGTAATCGTATCCTTCGTTGAAAGGGATACGACATCTGATATCTTCGCGCACTTTATGGTTCCTGAACCGTTCACACAATAGAGATTTCCATCGTAGTCGACGGTCACGGCCTGAGCCCTTTGGCCTGTATAAAGCAGCTTGTATGAACCCCAATCTCCCGGTTTCAGTACATAGATCTCCTCCATGTGACCGCTCATGTATCCTGCAGCGAACAGATAGTCACCGTAGGCACACACATTTCCGCATTTCGCCGGGAGACTGTACGTGAAAACTGATTGGCCTGCTTGATTGAAACCCTTGATGCTTGCCCCTCCGGCGGCGCATATTGTTCCATCATCCATCACAGCCACACCGTTCGTAAGAGTACTGTTCTGTACTACCTGGTCTGTTGTGATTTCTGCCGCGGATACCTGCTGCGCAAACTGCGGTACGAAAAAGCCTGCCGCGAGCAGTGTCACTGCAAAGACAAGCAGCGCATATCTGAATCTCTTCATGACAATTACCTCTCTTATTCACTATATGCAGAATCTTCTGATTATATTATACGTTTTGTTTGAAGAGATTACAACAGAGCCAGACTATTGCGCCCTGCCTATCGCATCACACCCTGAGTTCATAATTCAGTTTATCATATCTCTTCCCGTTGATCTCCAGCGCACCTTCTTCGGTGCTGGTGAGCTGCATCCCTGCTTTCTCCATGATTCTCCGGGAGCCGATGTTGTCGGCGGCGCACCAAGCGCGCACGACACGGATTCCCTCCTGCTGTGTCAGGTAGTCCAGCGCGGCGGCTAATGCCTCACCGGCGAACCCATTCCCCCAGCTCTCGCGTTCGATGCTGCAGCCGACTTCGATGCTGGCCGTTTCCGGGTCAAAATCATAGGCGCCGATGGTTCCGATCATCCTGCCGTCGTGCTCCACAGCCCAGCCATAGAAGTGCGGATCTTCGTAACTCGCCAGGAACCGGCGGACGGTCTCCTTTGCCGCCTCCAACGTAGCGTACGGATTCCAGCCGGAATACTCAAACATCTTCGGATCAAGACCGAAGTTCTGATACAAAACCTCTGCATCCTCTTCCTGATGCTGCCGCAAAAGCAGCCGGTCTGTTGTGAGCGCAATCGTTCCCCCGCTCGCGACGAGCTGCTTCGGTACGGTATATTCTCCGTTTTCCAGCGTAGTAACGTAGATATCGCAGTTCTTGATGTATTTTCCCCAGTAGGAGCCGCCTGACTCCGGCGTCAGGTATTCCAGTGCGCCCTTCATCGCAATCGCGTGGGTGGAGATCAGGATATTGCCCTCCGGCGGGTTCTGGCGCAGTTCCTCGAGGAAGCTGCCCAGCCTTTGCACGATGTCCGGCAGAGGTTCCATTCCCTCGGGTGCCTGCTGGTGCTCAAAATCACTGAAAAATGTGACGATTTCCTCCGGCGGTGATGCCAGATCCGTACCCTCATAAGGACCGTAGTCCATCTCCAGAAGGCGGTCGTCCGTTCGGAGCGGAACGTCCCCGCCGGTGACGATCCGCGCCGTATCCTGCGCGCGTCCCAAAGGGCTGGACCACACCTGGTCAATGGGCACATCCAGCGATTCCAGCAGCGCCGCTGCAGCCTTTGCCTGCAGTATCCCGTCCTCATTGAGAGGCTCGTCGACCCGTCCCTGCAGTATGTGTTTCTTATTCAAGTCAGTTTGTCCGTGCCTGATGATGTATATTTTGCTCATACTTAACCTCATATTACCGGTTGGTCGTTGATGGTGAGCTTAAAAGTAAGGCCCAGCCGTTCCGCAGCCTTACGGCAGAGAATCATCCTGTCGAGGAAAATCTCGAAGTAATCCATGACGGAGCTGTATTCTGTGTCGATTTTGAGTGTCAGCTCGATGTTCGTATGCGTATCATCGATCCTCAGATCCGAATGGGTGACGGAATAGTTGACCCGGTCGTGGATGTCAAAGGTCGAAATATCCTGATTGCGTACCCGGTTGCGGCGGACGTCGCTTTTGTCCGCCAGAATCAGCGCCGCAGCCATCGGACTGACAGGCACGCCGGTTCCCTCATCATGGTTGCCGATCGCGGATACGATCATGCAGGTTTCCTCCGGCGGAAAGTGCAGATGGTCCAGGATCCGGAACGCCATAATGCCGCCTGACTGGCTGTGTTCCACGCGGTTGACCAGATTGCCGATATCATGCATGTATCCTGCGATCTTCGCCAGTTCGATCAGGCGCTCATCATACCCCAGGGTCTGCAGGATATACCCCGCCTTCTCGGCGACCAGCGTCACATGCGCGAAGCTGTGTTCCGTATATCCCAGTTCTGCAAGCGAGACGTCCGCCTGCCGTATATAGGTGTTGATCACTTCATTTTTCCTGATATCCCCATAACGCAATTTCATATGCCTTTGCTCCTTCTGTTGATTATTTTGAAATATTATACCACACAGGCAGTATATGTTGATAACGGGCAAGGTTATGGGGTATAATTCGTTCATAAGAATATTAATAAACGTTTATCGAGGAGGACGAGACCCATGAAACGAAGAATGCAACTCATCACTGCGTTCCTGCTGATGGTCACCATGGCGGTCAGCGGTACATATGTATTCGCCGGAACACCGGAAGAGCCCGGCGATACAGCGAACGGAATGGATGTAACGGAAGAAGAAGCGGCATTGGATATTGAAAGCAGTGCTGAACTCACAGCTGAGCCGGAAGCAGTTCCAGAAGACGTGGACGCTGTAGAAGCCCCTGTTGTTGAGGAGGATCCTGTTGTCGAGGAAGACCCTGTCGTCGAGGAAGAGGCTCCTGCGAAGATGGAGGCTATGGCCATGATCGACAACATGATCAAAGCTACAACATTGACGTACAGCAGCACAAAAATCGACCCGGGCGAAATCCGGTCATGCAAAGGAGACTACACATATTACTGCTATCCGATCAAAGCCAGCGCGAACGGAAAACTGTACGTTGCGGCTGCGCCGTACAGTTCCTCCTCGCAGACATATTCATTCACTTTATCCCTCGGAACTTATGATTCCGCATCAGGTTTATTCACCCCTCTTGGTACGTCAGGATATCTGAGTTCCTCATATCAAGAGGATGTATTCGGCGGCATTGATGTAAGGGCCGGCGCCACATACTGGATTGGTGTGAAATCGTCTTACGCGGGCAGCGTCTACGTAGCACCGTTTGTCTACTCCTATGATACACGGACACTCCCTGCCGGTCTGAGCATGCTGGCATCCGGACGCAAGGGAAGCAACAATGCCGATTCATCCGCTCTGTTCCTGATCAAGCCGAGCACATCCGGGCACATCGTTGTCTCTGCTAAGGAGAGTAACAAATACACTTCCGGAGGATATGTCACACTTCTGAACTCCAAGAAGCAGGCAGTCTCCGATAAACTGTATTATTCTGAAGGTTCAAAGTACAGCTACATTGCTTTTGGAGTAAAAAAAGGCACGACTTATTTCCTGAAGGCGAATGGATTCGGTGATTATTCCGATACCCAGTATTCCTATGGAATCGCGTACAAGGTCTACAATGCAGCGCTCCGCTCGAACACTTCCAAGAAGAAGGCAAAGACTCTGAAGCGCAAGGCTAAATACATCTCCAC
>CACYBO010000203.1 GCA_902772685.1 uncultured Eubacteriales bacterium
AACGCCCATTGGCTTAGCATAAGCCTGCATTCCTGTCTCAGGATTGTCTTCTACGAGACCTACAGTCTTCTTGTCCTTCATCTGGAGATAGGAACCCCAAACCTTACCGATGATCTTGCCTTCCTTGTCAGCAGGGATACCCATGCCTGACTCTTCAACCAGCTTCTCTGAGAACTCTTTGATGTTCTCCGGCTTTGTCAGTTCATAAGTAACTGCTGCTGTGATCAGGTCACAATCTTCCTGTGTGAAGTTCTCAGCAACCTTCTGAGCAGCTCTAGCCTTAGCTACCAGCTCTTCTACATAACCTTTGATGTTCAGTTCTTCTGCCATTTTTAATTTCCTCCTTTGTATTGTTATAAAAATGGATTTTGGTTAACGAATTTGTTTCGGGTCTGGGACGAAGTCCCCCTTTTGACCCACATATATACTACGCAACAAGTGTGCCAAACGCTTAGAAACTCCAGCAAACATCTTCATGCAAAAGCATTAAAACCGCTCAAACCATTGCTGTAACTGGGTTTCAGCGTATTTTAAAACGATGAGGCTCCCTGGTTTTTTAATTCTGCAATGCAAATTTGCAACGCCATTCCTTATGCCCAGCATCAAAAAAAGCGCCAGGCCGATACAGATTTGTATCACGTCTATTGATGCTTTTTTCACAAGTCCCGAAAGCGTTGGCACTGGCTAATCGTAGAAATTTGGGGCTATTTTTATTTTGCGATTCAATATTGTATCGCCGATTCACATGTGAATCGGCGATATGTTCCTCTCTTTGCAAAGTGTTTAGTCCTGTTGTTTCTCTGTTGTGACCAGACCGTACTTGTTCAGTTTCCTGACGATAGTCGGCTGGCTGACTTTCAGCACACGGGCGATTGCTCTTGTTGAGCCATAGTTGTCTACCGCCTGGCTGAGGATCTCCTTCTCAGCCTTCTCCAAAGCAGCTGTCAGCGACAGTTCTTCGTAGACCGTCGGATTCTCATCTGCCGCTTCTTTGATAAAGATGAAGATGTCATCCTCGGTGATAACGTCATGGGACGTGGTGATAACCAGACGCTCAATGATGTTCTGCAACTCCCGTATGTTGCCCGGCCAAGGGTATTTAAGCAGTACAGACAGCGCACCGGCGCTGATTGTCTTTCGTTCTCCGAGTTCTTTATTGCAGCGTACCAGATTTCTTCTGATGAGCGGCAGAATGTCATCCGGTCTCTCCCTCAGTGGCGGCACATTGATCGGCACAACGTTGAGCCGGTAGTACAGGTCCTCTCTGAAACGCCCTTCTTTAACCAGACTCTCCAGATCCCGGTTTGTCGCCGAAATGATCCGCACGTCGATTGGAACCGGCTTGGTTCCTCCTACGGGCGTAATCTGCCGCTCCTGAATCACCTGCAGCAGCTTGACCTGAAGATTCAACGGCAGTTCCGATATTTCATCCAGAAAAATCGTTCCGTCCTGAGCCGCCTCAAAGAACCCTTTCTTGCCGCCGGACCTGGATCCTGTAAATGCCCCCGCTACATATCCGAAGAGTTCTGATTCAATCAGATTCTCCGGAATGGCACCGCAGTTAACTGTGATGAGCGGTTTCTGCCAGCGGTTTCCCTCTTCGTGGAGCGTCCTGGCGATAAGGCCTTTGCCTACACCGGATTCTCCGGTAATGAGCACCGTCGTATTTACCGAAGCAAGCCGTTTGGTCAGTGCAACGACGTTCTTCATAGCTTCGCTCTCAGAAACTATTTTTTCTGTACTGATGTCTATATCTTCAATCGGCTTAAGATCCTGCAATCTGCCCCTCTTGAATATGTCCCGGGCAGACAGCCCTCCTGCAGGCAGAGCCCCTGATTCACTTCTGTCCTTTGCAGCACCGGTTCTCCGGCCGGTAGCGTCGGAAATCTGTGTGATGTCTCTGGATGTTGTTACAACGAATGCGATCTTTCTGGTGTATCGACCTTCACCCGCTGCGACCCATCCTCCGCTGGTCATGGGGATAAAAATCGGCGAACCCGTCGTAAGCAGCCTCTTGCCGAACCGGTTCTCATGAATGATTGTGATTTCACGTTTTTCGTCAAGCACTCTTCTTGTTACAGAAGGAGTGAAAATCCCCGACTTCTCCAAATCATCAACACTCCGGCCGACGATCTCGTCTATTTCGATACCGTAAATTTCCTCGCACGCATCATTGCACCACTGACAGATCCCTTCCGCGTCATCTATGAACACTGCATCGGTGATGCCGTCGAATATGGGCAGAAGTTGATCGAGTGTCAGTGCTGTTGAGGTAAAATTCATCATGCTCTCTTCTCCGTCCTCACCGGATTCCGGTCAGGTCATTGTTTCCGTCCGATACAATTCTGTATCATTATAGCACATTTCCATGCAAAAGCCATAAAAAGAACAGTCCGCAAAGGGCGGCTGACTGCCGCTGCGGACTGTTGCTGTGATCGTGATTAATTTGTTATTAAGCTCTGCGGCGCCTCCTCAGGATCATCCCCATTCCGGAAAGAATCATGAGAATACCGCCGAAGATGTAGAAGAGTGTTGTTCCGGCTCCGCCGGTTGACGGAAGTTCCAGCCCGGTTGAATTAGAAATCTTCAGCAGATAAATACCATCCTGGCCCGGCGTCACAGCAGTGGTCGACAGCGGATCCGTGTATGTTACCGTGAAAGTGCCGTTGTTTCTGCTGATCGTTATCGTCACAGGTTCAGATCTCAGCTGGTACCCTTCCGGAGCTTTTGTTTCAACAAGCTGATAGATTCCGATTCCAAGCTCGAAGATGGTGTCGTCTGAATAACCCGGCTCAGGATGCTCCAGCAGGCCATCATGGTTTGAGGTCAGTCCGGTATAGAGTTTTTCCAGTGGATGTCCCTGCTCATCGACCCTGTACATATCAAATACCGCGCCCTCCAGAGCACTGGTGTCCGGATTTGCAATATCAACCTTCTTAAACCTGAGTTTCTTCAGCTGAGCGTTCTCAATCTCCAGAACATACGGTATCGACCCATCCTGTGCCGGCTGGTTTTGCAGCGTCACGCCATCCGGATGATCTTCCAGTTCAATATTTCCTGTCTCGCTGACGGAGAACCGGATATAAGACGGAAGAAGTTCATAACCTTCCTGCGTTTCCAGCTCGCGCAGTTCATAGGATCCTGCCGGAAGTGTATTGTCCAGTTTCGGGATGACTCCGTCCTCATCGGTAATCAGTTCCTCATATCCTGTCATCGGAACGTACTGGGTCTGCTCGTCAACGATTTTCTTCTGGTACAGGGCGAACTTAACGCCTTCCATCGGATTCTTTGAATCCCTGTCTTTTTTGACAGCCTGGAAGGTATAAGGGCGGTTCTTAATCGTTACCGTCGGCGTCTTTCCGCCGCCCTGCTCAATGGTGTACCAGTCTTGATCCACGCCGCCAACTGAGACCGTTCCGTTATCGAGGGTGATCGTCATCGGTGCTTCCAGCCCGTGATACGGCTGTGGCGTTTTTGTTTCGATCAGTGTATATTCCACGCCATCGCTCAGGAACGCAACTGTGATTTCACCGTTTTCATCTGAAGTAAACGTGCCGATCTCAACACTTCCCCTCTTCAGAGTAAAGGTGGCGCCCGGAAGTATGTTCCCGCTCCAGTCAGTCTTCTTGAGCACAACGCCAGGTCTGTTATTTGTGGTCGTATCCACTCTGACGTTGGAGTTGAAAGAAATCTCACCCTGCTCATACAGGACCGTATAGATGAACTGAGAATCTTCGGACTCTCCCTTCTGCCTGCCGCTGAGAGTGATCTCACCTTCCTGCGGAATCGGTGTTGCCGTTCCATAGTCTGTCACAACGCCTTCATCATCAACACTCGGATTATCGGATGAAAGTGTGACCTCCCGGATCACGTAGTCATTGATATTCGAATATCCCTCAACCGGAAGCCTCCGGAAGTACCAGTACTGTGTCTGCGAGTTTGCGTTGCCGTAAGCCATCCGGCGTACCGTTCCGTCGACAAGCGTCAGATTCCCCTGTCCATCATCTACAAAGACTGCGAAATACGTCGCATCGCGTTTGGACATATAATCCTGATCCGACCACTTCTTGTTGACACGCAG
>CACYBO010000204.1 GCA_902772685.1 uncultured Eubacteriales bacterium
CAAAGACCTTCCGGGCGTAGACTATGTCCTTGACCGTATGATCAACTACCTGTTCAGTAACGGCTTGACGACCGGAGACCAGGTAACGGATGAAACGATCCTTGATCCGTGGCTGTTCGAGCAGAAGAACGAGATGGGCGCTGTCAACTACGAGGTGCTGAAGGAAGTCATCCGTCAGGCACAGTCCCGTGGTGAATGCGGCCTCCGTCTGTACGAGGGCAATCTATATACATATAAGAAGGGGACATATGGTCTCATCCTGAATCAGCATGACGGCATTGATGAAGTGGTTGCCTATTTCATAAGAGAAGACGGCAAGGCTATCAGCCGTGACCTGAAGCTTGACGAGTGGGAAGAGATAGAAGAGTACGGCGATATCGGCGGATGGTTCAGCAAGCGTGAGATGATCTTGCTCGATCCTTCCGAGTTTGAAAACATCCGCAATAACCCGGGCTACCTGCATGGGTATTCACCGTTCACCAGAGACCGCCAGAGGGTCGACCTTCTGTCCAGTGTCTATGACCGGATGAACTACGACATTGTCTATGACGGCCCGGGACGTATCGTCCTGAGACCCAAAGACGGCTTTACATCGTCTGACGGCAATGACGTATCCACCACGCAGATAGTCAATAACTCCATGGGCGCTCAGCAGAAACGCAACGAGGACGCACAGAAGGAAGTTGTACGTGTGGCAAAAGCCATTAAGGAGTCATCGTCCGATTCAGTCGTCCTTCTGTCAAACGCCTTCGACAAGGATATAGAACACCTGCCGCGTGTCACCAAGTCCACCGAGTTCTTCGAGTGGGCATCGAATGACACCGTCATTGTGGCACAGATCCTCGGCATGAGTCCGACACTGCTCGAAGTAGGTAAGCTGCATGGTAACGTATCCGTTGAGAAGATCATCGACAACGCCATGCTGAATACGATCATCCCGACCCGTGAGAACTACGCAGTGCAGTTCTCCAAGATGATCAGCTCGTATCTCGGCGTAACGAAGATCTACTTTGATAAGTACGATCTGGAGCAGGTACAGGACGAGAACGATATCAGAGAGAAACTGGCACAGACCATCCAGAAACTGTCGTATGCAAACAAGGCATCCGAGAACAACAACGTCAAGGATATCATAGACGAGTTTGTGGCATATCTGCGTCAGACTCTATACAACGCAAAAGGAGAAATGAAGTCAGCAGACTAAGGAGGAGAAAATGGAAGCGATCAACACTATTGGTACCGACAACGGTACGCCTATCGTGACGTATGAACAGCAGAGAGACCTTGCACAGGAGATCATCAGGGGGACGCCGAGCAACCTGCCGCAGATGCATGACTTCGGTTTCCGCAAGACCAACCCTGATGGCAGTATCGCTGCAAGCTACTACACGACCAAGGCTGTGAATGCGGAATGGTTCTTCGACAACCGTTACCGCATCGTTGGCAAGAAGCTGCAGGTCGTAACTGCCCAGACGTCCGAAGGCTACCGCGCCATTGGCGGTCTGGCAAAAGGCCAGATATACAAGAAGCATATCCTCGCCTATGAATTCGAAAGAAAGAACGGCGAGCTTGTGCTGACAAACCGTGTGCTTGTAAGTGATCAGGATTTCATCACTTACTTCACAGATAAACTGGACGAAGAAGCCATGAAGGTAATTCTGCCTTTGATTCCTTCGGGCGCACCGTCCGTGCCTGAAGGAAAACTACCCATATAAGAAAGGAGAAACACGATGACTAAGACTCTGAGAACAGTTGAGATTACTCCCGTTGCCGGATCTGCTGTAACATTCACGGATACTGCTACTTACACTGGCGGCACCATCGCGTGGGATCAGGTGAACTTCCAGAGAGACGTCAAGGTTCCGAATGCTGCAGGGACAGAGATCACACTCATCCCGTTCCAGGCTATCGTCAAAGCGGTCGCCACGATCAGCACCGCCGAAGTCGAAGAGCCGGATGACTCATTCTGCACACCGGAGGAATAATCATGGGAGAAAGACCAATGTTCTTTAAGAACTTCAAGGAGATGTACGCATTTATGCGCGGCCCGAGGGAGTTCGAAGAACCGGAACGTATCGAGGAGGTGAAGGATGAAGTACCGCCTAAGAGACCTCATAAGCGTAAGCCAAAGGCTGACACTGGTAAGGTGGGCGAATCCGCAGAAAACGCAGACTAAGGTCGAGTTCATAAGGCTCGAACCCGGTTACTGGTATGACAAATATGCGGACGATGATATGTACGTCCAGTCCCTTAAAGACTGGTCTGTTACGCTCCGGTCGACACCGGAACTCATCGAGGCCCTGAAACAGCGCGGTATTCCCTACACCACAAAGAAAGGCTGTGCCTGCTCCGGCGGCAAGCTGAACGTCACATTCCCAGGAATCGAGGTGGTGGACGAGTGAATATCATTGAAGCAAGAGACAAGAGCAACGTCCATCGCAAACGCATGAAAGAACAGTACGACTCAGCCATGACACTGAGCGTACAGCCGAGCGGTACATGGTATCCGCTATTGCAGGAGGGCATGGTCACATTCAGTGACGGCGCTCCTTATTTTTACATCATGCGCGGGACGCTGAGCAGGTACTATGACGAGCTTGAAGCAGATTATGAAGGCTCGATCAATGTAGGGCATACCGACCTTGCCACGTTCCCCGACCGCGTAGTCGGTCGATGGACAAAAGCCAATATGCGAGTAGTTGATATCGAAGACGGTCGCCAGAGACTGGAGACCAACCTTCCCCTCAACTACGAACATCCGATCATCAAAGCGCTTGAGCAGGCTGAATTCGATGTCGGCCTTTCCGTGGAGATGACACTGAATGTAAATGAAGACCTGACAGACAACCAGGAGTTAAACCCGTTTGGCGTTCCCATAGTGGATCGCCTTTTTGTTTATGACTATGCGATAGTCGGCAATGCCGGGGATGTCAACTCCATGGGAGTTCATCTGAAAGGAGGTACCGATTTGCAGATGAGCGATATCGCGAAGCTCCTGTCCAAAGAGGGCGGAAGCAACCTCGCAGACATTACCAAACTGATGGACCAGGCTCTGTCCGATGCAGAACAGGCCGAAGAGAAAGTCGAAGCCTCTGTTGAGGAAGCTGAACCGATCGAGGAAACAGTCGAGGCTTCTGTTGAAGAAGTTGAAGAGACTGTCGAGGAGACTG
>CACYBO010000205.1 GCA_902772685.1 uncultured Eubacteriales bacterium
AAATGACAATAATGAGGTTAAACCTGCGGGGGTATGCGTTTGGAAGGCGGATGCATGCGTTTTGAAAGTGAGATGAACAGGAAATCCTATTCGACCGGGCCGAGGAATGACTGGAAGTCTGTGTAGTCGCTGTTGATGAATTCAAACAGGACCGGATCCAGCAGTTCGTACTGTCCAGTCATGAGAAGATATGATTTCAGCGGGCTCGACGCCAGGCTGAGTTCCATCTCCTCAATATCCCGGCGGTCGTAAGCGACAACAATGAGCTGTCGGTTTTTTGAAAGAAAATACACACCTTTAACATCGTTGCTGAGCATGAATACACGCTCGGCAACGTGTGCGTTTGTAGGCTTGTAGGCCATAAGCAGACGCCCGTTTGGATGAGTTGTCACGACAGTATTAGTGTTGAGAACGAATTCACCGAGGTTCTCTTCGATATCGTCTTCATACATGAGAAGCTCATAGACGGTGGCAAATTCGGTCTTTCTGAGCATGATCGCAGCTTCTGTATCTGTCACGGCACTTTTGTTACAGTACTCAAAGCCGGCGACCTTGAGATCTCTGACATAGGTTCTGGTTATAATCGTTTCATAAATACCATTCGTCTCCACGAGAGACTCACTGATGTATTCGTGAGGACGTTCCCCGGAAGGGTCTATGATGTTTTTGCAGAAAGTAGTCCTGTGGTAGTCGTCAAATATATCGAGCGGAACGCCTTCCTCGGCAACATAAGCGGCGCCCGCATAGTCGCGGCCGAAGCACCTCATGAGGAAGTAGTTCACCACCTGGTAATCATTCCAGATCTCACCGCAGATTTTGTCCATAAGAGACGCTTGTTCAGATTCTGACAGTTTGGCAGGCTTGCTGAAGATAAACTCATAATCATCCCTGTTCTTCGGAAGAGGGATGTTGTTTTTAAGATTGAAGTCTCTCCAGTAGTTCAAAAGCCAGCGGAAGGTATTTGCGGTGATAGGGATCTTCTCCGCGCCGAGTCCGCCGATCAGGGCCTGCTCAGCCATCTGCATTTCAATGTTCCAGTCACCTCTGTAGACGGTACATGTCTCAAGTCCCGTCTCTTCGCAGTCAATATAAAAGAACTGATGGATATCCCCGGCGTCTTTCACCGCCCAATGGGCGTAGACGGCCAGCACGCCCATAAGGCGTGTGTTGGTAACATACGCGGAAACAAAGCGTTTGCGCGCATGCGGTATGCTGGAGTTCAGACCTCCCTGTATCAGTGTCAGTTTCAGTTCGCTCATATTAGAAGTATAGCACATTTGTACTTCCATTTGTGCTATAATAACTATGTATGTGACTTGAAAGAACAAGGAGGGTAACATGAAGAGATTATTTACGTCTGAATCTGTAACAGAAGGTCATCCGGATAAAATCTGCGATCAGATTTCTGACGCTATCGTAGACGCTATTCTGACGGAAGATCCGATGGGAAGAGTAGCGGCAGAGACCACCGTAAATACAGGATACGCTATGGTGATGGGAGAAATCACAACTGAGTGTTATGTTGATATACCGAAGATTGCAAGGGGAGTAATTGTCGATATAGGATACGACAGAGCCAAGTATGGTTTTGATGGATATTCCTGCGCGATCATGACGTCGATCGATGAGCAGTCTCCTGACATCGCGCTCGGCGTTAACGAGAGCACAAATGCGGAGCATGACATCGGAGCCGGCGATCAGGGACTGATGTTTGGGTTTGCCTGCAATGAGACGCCAGAACTGATGCCGATGCCGATTTCCCTGGCCCACAAGCTGGCGAGAAGACTCGCTGAGGTCAGAAAAAACGGAACGCTCGATTATCTGAGACCTGACGGCAAGACACAGGTCACCGTCGAGTATGACGATGACAAAGTCAAGAGAATCGACACCGTGCTCATATCAACGCAGCACAATCCGAATGTGACCCAGGATCAGATCAGAGAAGACCTGATGGAACATGTCATTAAGCCGGTCGTCCCCGAATCGTTATTAGACGATGAGACGAAATACTTTGTGAATCCAACAGGAAAATTCGTCATCGGCGGACCGCAGGGAGACTCCGGACTCACCGGCCGCAAGATTATAGTAGATACTTACGGAGGATATGCCCACCACGGCGGCGGCGCATTCAGCGGCAAGGATCCTACGAAGGTTGACCGCAGCGCTACATATGCAGCCAGATGGGTTGCCAAGAATATGGTTGCAGCCGGGCTGGCCGACAAATGTGAGGTCCAGGTAGCTTACGCCATAGGCGTTGCAAAACCGGTATCTATCATGGTGGACTCCTTCGGCACAGGCGTATTCAGCGATGAGAAGCTGGCGGAAATCGTAGAGAAGCACTTCGATCTGAGACCGTCGGCGATCATACGCGATCTGGATCTGAGAAGACCGATCTACAGACAGGTAGCGGCGTATGGGCACTTCGGAAGGACAGATATCGATCTTCCGTGGGAGAGACTGAACAGAGTGGAAGAACTCAAAGCAGAACTTTAAGAATATTCGAAGGAGAGAAACGAAACAGAAATGGGAATCAAAGTAGCCAAGTTCGGCGGGTCATCAGTCGCCGACGCTATACAGATAAGAAAACTGAGAGACATCGTCAATGCGGACGGTGCGATTAAGTACGTCGTCGTTTCGGCGCCGGGAAAACGCTATGCGGATGACAGCAAGGTCACGGATCTGCTCTATCTCTGCAAGACGCACATCGAACACAAGATTCCGTACGAGCAGATTTTTCAGGTGATCTACGACAGGTTCATGGCGGTTGAAGCGGATCTGGGTGTTGACGTGGACATCAAACAGGAACTGCGGGTGATCAAGAATCACATCGAAGAAGGTGCAAGCGTCGATTACATCGCCAGCCGCGGTGAATACCTCAATGCAAAGATCATAGCTGCTTATCTGGGTTTTGACTTTGTTGATGCGCAGGATGTCATCAAGTTCAACGACAAAGGCAGGCTTATGGACGATCTGACGAACGAACTGATCGGCACGACGCTGCAGAAGCATGAATGCGCGGTTATCCCGGGATTTTACGGGGAGAAACTGGAAGACGGAACGATCAAAACCTTTTCGCGCGGCGGTTCAGACATCACCGGTGCGCTGATCGCCAGAGGCGTCGACGCGGAAGTATATGAGAACTGGACAGATGTCTCCGGGTTCCTCATGGCAGATCCGAGAATCGTAAACGATCCGAAGCCGATCGAAAAGATTTCCTACATGGAACTCCGGGAGCTTTCCTACATGGGCGCGTCGGTGCTGCATGAAGACGCGATATTCCCTGCGAAGGTAGCGGGTATTCCGATCAACATCCGCAATACGAACCGGCCGGAAGATCCGGGCACGATGATTACGGCGGATCTTGAAGTCCATGAAGACCAGATTATTTCGGGAATCGCCGGCAGGAAGAACTTCACGGTCATCGGCCTTTACAAGAGCCATCTGGCCAATGAAAAAGGCTTTATCAGAAGACTGGCCGGCATCATAGAAGACCACGATATGACCATCGAGCATCTGCCGACAGGTATTGACACCATGTCGGTCGTAATCGACAAAAAAGTCCTGAACGGCAAATTGGACGAAGTGGTCGAAGAAATCAAATACCAGTTGAAACCGGACAATGTTGACGTGGTTGAGGATATGGCATTGATTGCGACAGTAGGCGCAGGCATGTCTGCCCGCAAGGGTACTTCAGCAAGACTGTTCACCGCTCTGGCGGAAGCAGGCGTCAACATCAGAATGATCGACCAGGGATCCTCTGAAATGAATATCATCGTCGGCGTGGAAGAGAAGGATTTCGAA
>CACYBO010000206.1 GCA_902772685.1 uncultured Eubacteriales bacterium
ATCAGCTTTGCGGAAGAATTGACCTCTTCCATACTCAGCTCTGCCTGTTCCCATATATATCTGGCAGCTGAGCTGAACTCGTCCTTGTTTTCATCGATCCAGGAGCACAGTTCCCCTTTTAGCCTGTTCACATCCATATTGTTCTCCTTTCACAGGGTGACATCCCGTTGCTATCTTTCTGTTAATTAAAAGCAATTAATATGCCAAAGGATATTTGACCCTGTTTTCAGGATTATATTCATGGATTCATCTGTTTTACCGCTTTTATCGCCTCCCTGTAATTCATTCGTGAATCAAACAATCCACAAGTGAATCGTTTTAATCCTGCATAATCAGATCTGTCAGCTCCTCTGCCGTCATTCCGCTGATGTAATCATCGAGCGCAAAACCGGCAAGCGCATGCTTAACGGCGTCGGTTCGGTACTGTTTGCCGACGAGCAGATCTTCCAGTTCCGATATGCTTCTGATACCAAAATAATCTCCGAATATCTTTATCTTCTCTATGCGGCCGCACCGTACATTCAGCTGTACATCCACCAGCCCGAAATCAAACTTGCGGCTGGCCTTTATTGCAAAGGCAGGAGAGACGCCGTAGTTCCACTCCCAGGTGGAATACTTCTCATCAGTCAGCCGTTGGATAGCGGCTTTGTCCTCCTCTGTCAGTTCATATGGCGTGGCATCCGGAAACCGCTTCAGGTAAAACTGATACAGCTGTCTCATAAAGTCCTCGACGTTCATCGCGGAACCCGCCTCGTCAGCCGGCAGATGTGAGGAGATGTTCGTCACATGGGACCGGACAGACTTCACGCCCTTGCTCTCCGTCTTTTTTGCGTTCGGAGTGAGCGCCCCGGAAATGTCCTTCACATCGGAGCTGAACATGAGCGTTCCATGGTGCATCATTCTTCCGTTTCTGACGCACTGGGCGTTTCCGGAGAATTTCTTTCCGTCGACCAGCAGATCGTTCCTGCCGCTGAGAACCGCATCGACGCCCATCTCCCGCAGGAAATCGCGGACCGCTTCTGTGAAATACGCATAGTTTGAGAACAGACCTTCTCGGTACGATTGAATGACTGTATAGTTCACATTCCCCATATCGTGGAACACTGCGCCGCCGCCGGTGAGCCGGCGGACGACGCTGATATTGTTTTCTGCCACATACGATTCGTCGATTTCTTCAATAGTGTTCTGGTTTTTGCCAATGACCACTGTGTTATCGTTACGCCAAAGCATTACAATATCTTCATCGAAATTGTCAATGAGATATTCTTCTGCTGCCAGATTGTAATAAGCGTTATTGCTTTCGTTGATGATCAGGAGCATGTTCCTCTATCAATTCGGACCTGATTTGTCCGTCCTATTCACCGGTAACGATATTGTTCATCAGCTCTGTGGCCTTCTGGATGCCTGCGAGTTCATCCGCATAGACTTCCTTGAGGTATCCTTCCTGCTGCGTCTTGATCTGTTTCAGAGCCTCGATCTCTTCACTTACATCCGCTCCCTCGGTATCATACTTTTCACCGAGGGATACTACGACCGCATTGGTGTCGGCGTGCGGATACTTGATCAGGCCGGCGCCCCAGGTGTCATCACGCTTCTCAAAGAGCTGGTTCTTCATGTAGTCGCAGGTCTCTTTGTCGAAGTTCATGTCATACCATGACCAGTCGATTGCCCACAGATAATCATCGTATGCTTCCTGGATGTTTCCTGCTTCAAGCGCCTTGATCGTTGCGTCGAGATTTGCCACATTGTCCTCATACATATCGTGCCTGATGATGGCGTCTACGTTGATAAAGTCAAGTCCCAGAAGTGAATCCTGGAACGCCAGATATACTTCCTGGGTCTGCTTGTTCAGTTCGGTCGCCGCAGCATCGTCACTTGTCTCTTCCACTTCGTTCATGACTGCCTTGAGCGCGTCAGATGCTGCATAAGCTTCTTCGATAGCTTCCGCGAACTGCGGCTTTGCGTCCTCATTCAGCGACTTTTCAAAGTTCTTGATTCTTGCGGTGAAGTTCATCGGCCTTACGAGGCAGTCATCCAGATCCATCGTAACTTTGCCGAACGTTCTGATCATCTCAGCCATGCCCTCTTCATCCAGCGGCTGATATTTCCAGCTATCGTATGTTGAGTGATACCCGTTATCATCATAGCTGGTTCCGTCTCCGTCTCCTGCACAGATAGCCGGGATTCCCACTCTCGTCCACTGGAAATCCTCCGTGTAGGTGCTCAGATTCTGGTGCTTCCACTTGTACTTGGAGCTGTCCGCCAGTTCATCTACGCTGCTTTTGGCGAAGGCTTTCAGCTCGATGGAACATCTGGTTCCTTTGTTGGACTCTCCCTTAACTGTGTATCCGCTGTCGTTGTTCACGATTGCGAATCCGCCATTGACCCAGTCAGGGTGGTTGGTCATGATTTCTTCATATGCACCTGTGGACCAGTCGTATTCGCTGCCCTCACGGCCCCATTCTTCAGAGCCATGAATACAGAACCGGATGGTCTTGTCAGGCGTAAATCCGCTTTCAATCATCGCCTTTGCGATGGCCATGCTTACGGCGACGCCCCATGCGTCATCATAAGCCGCGTGGAAGTATCCGTCCATGTGGGAGAATACAAATATCGTTTCGTCCTCAGCCCCCGGAATCTCACCGTACAGGTTATGGGACGTTGCATTCTCCGTTACCTTTGAGTCGGCGTTGAACTTAACTTTGATGGAGTCCCCGCCGGATGCCTTGATCGCTTTCTTCAGGGCATTGCAGTCCTTGCGGCTGATGGCAAGTGCCGGTGCGTCCGCAGGTCCGCATACGTCCTGCACGCCGATTCTCGTTCCATCTTCGTCCTCGTTCACAAACTCCCTCATGGCGACGGCGCAGAGCGCGCCCTTTGCTTTTGCCTGATATGCCGGATAGTTAATCCACCAGTCTTCTTCCTGATTGACTTCAAAGAGAACCAATTTGCCGGTGACATCCAGGCCCTCGTAATCCGCTTCTGTTCCGCGGTTCACATACACCAGTTCGACTTCCTGATTGTCCGCCTGTATCGTCGTCTGATATCCGCCCAAATCTATCTTCTGCTCTTCGCCTTTGGCGTTTGTGAAAGTGATGTTAGCACCGTTAAAGGTCCATCCATCGACGGTAATATCATCAACAGTGACATTGTTCAGTCCGATGTCGTTCATCACGCCTTCCAGATAATCGCATGTCTCTTTCTCCGCCGGTGAGCCCGCGGATCTCATTCCTACGGCTTCATCATCGCCGAAAGAAGCGACCGTCTTGTTTACCTCTTTCGCGAAGTCCATGTCGACTGCATCCGCAAAGGCAGTATACTCTTCACTCAGTTCCGCAGCCGGCTGTTCTGCCGCTTCTTCCTCCTGCGACTGTTGTGAATCGCCGCAGCCGGTCACCCCAAAGATGGTGAACGCAAAAACAACCGACATCAGTACCGCCAGTATTTTCTTCATCTGTCACATCCTCCTCTCTTTTGATTGTCTTTCATTCAAATGTCTTTGCTATATTGTACTATCCTTTTATTGATTTAATCAACTAAAAACAAAAAGGGCAGTCCTTCGAATGAAGACTGCCGTAAACCATGCAAGACTAATTGGAAAGCACTGTGAAAGACCCTATTGATTCCGCTCGCTGAGCTTCTTTATAATCTCAGCGTGCTTCGCTCTCGTAATTGGATATCTGACCATCATTATGATTGCAAAGACAGCAAACAGGGCAGGAATAAAAGTGAATGATACATACATGCAGCTCATGGTTGCCGCGTTCTGAACCGCCGCTTCACTGCTGAAACCTGTGAACTGTAGCAATATGCCGAGAATCTGAAATCCGATTGCCTCAGAAACCGACTCTGTCAGACCCTGGATTGAGATGATCAGTCCTGCTCTGTCAGTGTCATTATCAAGTCTGTCCGCGTCGCATACATCATAGAGCATGGACGGTATGAGCTGCCAGTAGCAAATACTGCCGATGCCGTATACGAATGTCAGAACCAGCAGATTCGGAATGTTGGATATGCCGGTAAAGCCATACAGCGTCATGCAGGCGGCAGACATCCCAATACCGCCGATGCATAGGGTTCTCTTATCCAGCACTCTGTTGATCCTTATGAGCGGCGGAACGAGCAGAACGGAAATCACATTCTGAAACAGCATAACCATGCTGATCTCTTTGGCTGAAAGACCCATGTTGAATGTATAGAAGTACATTCTGTCAGCCATCATGATTGAATTTGAAACAAGATAGAACATGCTGGTGAGCACGATAAATCTGGCGGGCCTGAACTTGAGGACCTGTCCGTAATTGCGCACAATATCCACCGCAACGTGAAGTTTGCTGCCGCGCTTCCCGTCGGCTTTCGGACTCTCCTCATTCCCTGCGGCACTCGCCGGATGATCTTCCGCAGCGGCGCTCGCCAGACCCGGCGTGTCATTTACGAACCAGCCGGTGATGAAAATTGCGGCAGCCGAAACAACGCCCACGAATATCCCCGCGCTGAGCCAGCCGCCTTCAACGGTCAGACCCCACTGCATGAGGCTGTCTACGATAATGGTAGGGAGAACTGTGCCAAAGGCAGCGCCGATCGAATAGAAGATGTAGACGATCCCCCTCAGTTCTGTTCTCTCTTCATAACTGTCTGTGAGTTCAGCGCCCCACGCCGTATATGGGACGAAGAATACAGAGTATCCTGTCCAGAAAGCTATGAACATGAAAATATAGTAGATGTATCTCAGCCCCTGCGGCGCATCAAATACGATAAAGATAAAGCTGCAGAAAACCGCAAGCGGGAATGACGCAACAAGCAAAAACGGTTTGCGCCGCCCCATCTTCGTTTTGGTCCTGTCTGAAATGTAGCCGACGACAGATCCACTTACCACATCCCACACAGCACCCAACGCGACAATGGTTCCCGCGACTGCAGGATTGATTCCGGCCACCGTCGTAAAAAAGAACAGGGCAAACGTGCCCATCAGGCTGTAAAGAGCGGAGTCGCCGATTCCGGCGACTCCATACAACATCTTCGTTTTTCTGGTTAAACGATTCTCCATCCGAAACGCCTTTCGGTAATAAAGGCCCGCGGGTTTCCGCGGGCCTATGTTCGTTCAGTGAACTAAATTTATTTAGCAGCTTCTGCCAGAGCTTCTTCGAAGATCTTCAGTCCTGCTTCGAGCTGCTCGTCTGTTGCTACCAGTGGGCAAAGAATCCTGATTACGTTGTTGTATGTTCCTGCTGCCTCCAGCATCAGGCCCTTGTTCATCGCATTCTGTACGATCTTGCCTACGATCTCTGCATCCGGGGTCTTCTTCTCGTCCTTGATGAACTCGATACCCATCATCGCGCCCGTTCCTCTTACGTCGCCGATGCACGGATACTTCTTCTGCATCTCTTTGAAGCCGCCCGTCAGTACGTCCGCGATGTGCAGCGCCTTTGCAGGGAAGTCGTCTCTCGTCATGACTTCGATGACCTTCAGTGCCGATACTGCTGCCAGTGCGTTCGCACCGTATGTTCCGCCGATCGTTCCTGGATTGACCTTGTCCATGATCTCCTTGCTCGCTACGATCGCTGAGAGCGGGATGCCGCCTGCGATCGACTTCGCTGTCGTCATGATGTCAGGTGCGCAGCCTGCTTCTGCATAGTACTGGGATGCGAACATCTTTCCGGATCTCGCCCAGCCGCACTGTACTTCGTCGCATACCATCAGGATGCCGTGCTCGTCGCAGATCTTTCTTACTGCCTTGACCCATTCGATCGGAGCCGGAATGAATCCGCCTTCGCCCTGTACCGGCTCGAACAGGATCGCTGCACAGGATTCATACGGCGTCGCTTCGATGAATACTTCTTCCAGTTTGCTTACGTAGTAGTCGATGGCTGCCTGTCCTTCCAGATCTCCCGGTGCCCTGTACAGGTTCGGGAACTCCGCTCTGTAGATTCCGTCCGGGAACGGGCCCATTCCTACTGCATATGACTTCTTCGCTGTCATCGTCATCGTCAGGGCTGTTCTTCCGTGGAACGCGCCTGTGAATACGATGATGTTCGGTCTTCCTGTCGCGTTTCTCGCTACCTTGACCGCGTTCTCATCTGCTTCTGAACCGGAGCATACGAAGAATGCCTGCTTCTCTTCGCCTCTTACAGGGGCGATCTTGCAGAACTCTTCCGCCAGTGCTACGTACGGCTCGTGAGTCGTGATGTTGAACATGGAGTGGAAGTACTTGTCCGCCTGCGCTTTGACCGCTTCGATCAGCTCAGGGTGTGAGTATCCGATGTTCAGAACGCCTACGCCTGCGATCCAGTCCAGGAAGATGTTGCCGTCAACGTCTTCGAACATTGCTCCTTCGCCTCTTTCGATGACTGCTTTG
>CACYBO010000207.1 GCA_902772685.1 uncultured Eubacteriales bacterium
CCTGTCTCTATCATCTCGGTGCCGTTCTTGACGACTACCAGCTGCTTGTCGGCCTTGACGTTCGACGTGATCGAGCCGGCTCCCATGTGGCTGTAGTAGCCAAGGATCGAATCGCCCACGTAATTGTAATGCGGCGTCTGCACATGATCAAACAAAATGACATTTTTCAGTTCAACAGAATTACCTACCACACAGTTCGCGCCTACCAGCGCCGAGCTGCGGATAAAGGCGCAGTGACGCACCTCAGTCTCCGGCCCGATGATGCACGGAGCACCCAGGTAAGCCGAGTCAAATACCTTCGCCGTCCTGTGCACCCACACATGCGGCGCTCTCTCCTCATACTCTTTCGGATCCAGCGTCGGGCCCAGCTTCAGGATAAAGTCCTTAATCCCCGCAAGCGCCTCCCACGGATACGTAAACTGACGCAGGTAATCCCCTGCCAGCGTATGGTCGAGATCATATAAATCATTGATTGTATACATACTATCTCCTTTATATTCTTGTCTGCGGTGACGGAAGAGCCTCTGTTACAGTTTTTATTCTGCTTTTTGCTCTCTTCCTGACGACCCACCTGAGCCGTGGCAGAATCCGCCGAATCTTTCGATAACTGCCAACCCTCGTCAACCCTTTATTAAGGCCCTGGCGCTAATGATGCTTTCCTGCACCTCCTGTAAAAAACATCATTTGGAGATATTATATCATTCAAGGCTTTCAGAATCAATATATTGTGCTTTGACAATAAAACAGGCGAACCCGTGAATTTCCCGGGTTCGCCCTGATATTTAACATTTTTTTGAAAAGAACGGATCAGTCTTCGAAGTCAAAGTGATAGTCAAGACCCAGCTCATCCCGAACTTCAATAATCTCTTTCTGCACCGTCTCTCCGACCGGAACGCCCTTATCCTTCCGGTCAAGCCACGCCAGATACTCTTTCTCTCCCGCCGTGTAAATGCGCTCGCACCCGGGTGCCTTCTTCGATGCGCGCAGGCTGCGGCAGATATCGCCGGCAATCTTTCTGAATGTCTCCTGTCCGACAAATGCATCCGGGTCAACCACAAAGAAGAAATGTCCGAGGTGGTACATCTCCGGGGAGCCGTCAGCCGATTTGCCGGTGAGAGCCTTCATGAACTGCCCTCCGGCGAGCGCCGCTGAGAGGATCTCGACCACAGCCGCGTAGCCATAACCCTTGTACCCGGCCATCTCCTCGCCGATACCGCCGAGCGGTGCCAGTGCAGCGGTGCCGTCGACCAGTGCCTTTAAGATATCGTTGCTGTCGGTCATCGCCTCGCCGTCCTCGCGAATTACCATGCCGGCCGGTGTATCCTTGCCCTCGCGGGCATAGTACTCTATCTTACCGCGCTGGACGATCGACGTCGCACAGTCAATGCAGAACGGAAACTCCTCATCCGTCGGGAGAGCAAACGTGATCGGGTTCGTCCCCATCATGTTCTCCACGCCGAATGTCGGTGCGATCGACGGGCGCGCATTGGTTCCCGTGATACCGACCATGCCCTGATCGCTGGCCATCGTCGCCCAATAGCCCGCGATGCCGTAGTGCGTCGAGTTGCGGATTGCCCCGCCGGCCATGCCGTATTTTTTCGCCTTTTCAAGGAGCTTTTCCATCATGCGGTAGCTGGCAACCATGCCCATACCGTCATGCGCATCCATGACACACGTCGTCGGGGTCTCTTTCACAATCTCCAGATCCGTCACGGGCAGCAGCGTCCCGTTCTTAAAACGATCGATGTAAATTGGTTTGAACCGGTTGCAGCCGTGGCTTTCGATTCCGCGCCGGTCCGCTTCCATCAATACGTCCGCGCAGATTGCTGCCTCCTCACGGGGCACGCCGTATCCGACGAAAGCATCCGTCATAAAGGATGTCATTTTCTCCCATGCAACATACGGTCTTGTCTCCATATTGAACAGCCTCCTTTTCAGATAATCATACCGTGACTATTTTACCACACTTCTGCGTCTGCAAAAAGCGCCGCTGTCTGCCCGGCAGGCTCAATCGGCCCCGGCAGACGAGTGACAAATACAAGCAGATAAAGTACAATACTTTTTATGAGTCACATTGATACACCTTCAGAAAACAGACCTGCTGCCAAGGACGGCAGATCCCTCCCCGCGCGCTATACAATCCTGATCGCGGGCGTTCTGATCATGGCTTTCGGCATCGCCTTTTGCATCAAGGGAAATCTTGGAACCACTCCGATCTCTTCACTTCCGTACGTCACCAGCCTGATTTCAGGACTGTCTGTCGGCACAACCACAATCCTTCTTCATGTGACGCTGATTCTGCTTCAGATCCTGATTCTGCGCCGGAACTACAATCCGATCCAGCTTCTGCAGCTGCCCGTTGCGCTGATCTTCGGATGGACCTGCGATCTGGCACTGTTCTGTTTGAAAAACGCCATTCCGACAAGCTATCTGTCAAAGTGGATGTTCTGTCTCACCGGTATCGTGCTTGTCGCAGTCGGTGTTGCCTGCGAGGTTGTCGCGGATGTCGTCATGCTGGCGGGCGAGGGATTCGTCGCAGCGGTGAGCAGAGCGGGACATTTTCAGTTCTCATATGTC
>CACYBO010000208.1 GCA_902772685.1 uncultured Eubacteriales bacterium
ACGCCTCTTCCAACCAGTTCCTTCGCCGTTGACTTGGTGAGACCTACAACGCCCGCCTTTGACGTGCTGTAGTTAGCCTGGCCGGCGTTGCCGATAAGCCCTGAAACTGACGATACATTCACGATGCATCCGTGTCTCTGCTTCATGAATATCGGCGTGCAGTGGCGGATCATGTTGAACGTTCCCTTCAGGTTGACGCCGATGACCGCGTCGAAGTTTTCTTCCTTCATCATAGCGATGAGACCGTCTCTTGTGATGCCTGCGCAGTTGATCAGAATGTCGATGCTTCCGAATTCTTTTACGATATCTGCTACCGTTTCTTTAACAGCTGCAAAATCTGCAACGTTCATGCGGATTGCTTTTGCTTTCACGCCGAGAGCTTCGATCTCTTTGACGACTTCCGCCGCCTTCTCTTCCGGATCCATGTGGATGATGACGATATTCGCACCGTCAGCTGCCAGCTTGAGCGCTGTCACTCTGCCGATTCCGGATCCTCCTCCTGTAACGACTGCTGTTTTTCCATTAAGCATTGTTCTTTACTCCTTCCAGTGTCTTCTGCAGAGTTTCCATATCGCTCACGCGATACATCTTTACGTCTTTTGAAATCCTTGTGATCATGGAAGTCAGCGCCTTGCCCGGTCCCAGTTCGATAAAGGTATCAACGCCTTCATCAATCATGTTGCGTACAAGCTTCTTCCAGTAAACCGGATTGATGATCTGTTCTACGAGAAGCTGTTTGTAATCACCTTCGTACGGAAGCGCTGTGCGGTTGGAATATACAGGGATATTCACTGTTCCGATCTCAGCGCCTGCCAGGAATGATGCAAAATCTTCCGCAGCCTGGTTCATATACGGTGAGTGGAACGCACCGCTGACATCCAGAATCTTGGCGATACCGCGCTCAGCTTTAACGTCACCTGCCATCTGCTGCAGCTGTTCCTTATCGCCGGCAACAGAAACCTGTCCGTCACTGTTGTAGTTGACCGGATAAAGATCCGGATACTTCGCGCAGATCTCTTCAACTTTGTCGTCCTGCAGTTTCAGTACGGCGGCCATTCCGGTTTCATGCGCTTCAGAGGCGATCTGCATGAGTCTGCCTCTTTCCGCTACGACTCTGGTTCCTTCTTCGATCGTCATGGCGCCTGCATATGTGAGAGCTGCCAGTTCTCCCAGTGAGTAACCTGCCGCCATATCGGCGTGGATGCCCTCTGCTTCAAGGGCTGCTGCCATGGCCAGATCCACTGTATATACACAAGGCTGTGTATTCTTCGTCTGCATCAGTTCAGCCGCATCAGCTTCAAAACACTGCGCGCTGGTCTCAGGCCGTACCGCGTCTGCCTTCGTGAACACTTCGCGGGCTTCCGGAATCGCATCATATACGTCCTTGCCCATACCTACGCTCTGTGCGCCCTGACCTGCGAATACAAAAGCTATTTTTCCCATTTTCTAAGTTCTCCTAATACTCTGTCTGCGTCCTGCATAAGGTCTGCGATAATTTCAGCGCATGTCTGTTCTTTGGTTACCATACCTGCGCTCTGACCCGCCAGGAAGCAGCCTTCCTTCTCATCGCCTTCCACTACAGCCTGACGCAGTCTGCCTGCTGCAAACTGATCGAGTTCCTCATCGGATATATCGGTGTACTCGATTTTGCCGTACTCTCTGGCGAACTGATTCTTTATGCTTCTTACCGGATGTCCAAGTCTTCTGCCTGTTACCACTGTAGCTGTGTCGCCGGCCTTGAAGACTTTCTTCCTGTAATTCTCATGGATGTTGCACTCCGTAGCGGAGAGGAATCTCGTTCCCAGCTGAACTGCTTCCGCTCCCAGCGACAGCGCCGCTGCGATTCCGCGTCCGTCTGCAATACCACCCGCTGCGATAACCGGCAGATCCACCGCGTCGCATACCTGCGGCACCAGTGTCATCGTTGCCAGTTCTCCGATATGTCCGCCGCTCTCGCCGCCTTCTGCGATAACTGCGAACGCTCCGGTTCTCGCCGCCATCTTAGCGAATGTAACAGACGGAACAACAGGAATGACCTTCACGCCGGCTTCATTCCACAGGCTCATATACTTACCCGCGTTCCCGGCGCCTGTTGTGACGACCTTGACATCCTCTTCGACGACCATCTGCGCGATCTCATCTGCGAACGGGCTGAGCAGCATAATGTTCAGACCGAAAGGCTTATTCGTCATTTCCTTCGCCTTTCTGACCTGACCTCTTACATACTCTGTATCTGCGTTTCCTGCAGCGATGATTCCCAAGCCGCCTGCATTTGAAACTGCCGCAGCCAGATCAGCATCTGCGATCCACGCCATACCGCCCTGGAAGATCGGATATTCGATTCCGAGCATTTCAGCTATTCTTCCTTTTTTCATAATCTGTTCTCCATGCTATTTTTGCACATTGTGAATTGACGGCCCCCAAAAAGCGGCCGTCATTTCATCTTCTTTATTGTCAATGATTAGTTCATCTTCTCTTCTACAAACTTGATGAGCTCGTCTACTGTCTCCAGATCTCTGTCGAGGTCCATCTGAACGCCGAGTTCCTCTTCAATCTTCATAACCAGTTCTACTGCATCCAGTG
>CACYBO010000209.1 GCA_902772685.1 uncultured Eubacteriales bacterium
AAGGTCCTGTTGTTCAAAATATACTTTAATATCTTCAATCATCTTTCTCATCCAATGTGAAATACTCGGGAAGATTCAGAAAGGCTTCCATGTGTTCCGTGAAATGATGGTCTGCGTTTTCGATCACCTCAAATGTCGCGTTCGGAAACTGAACCGACAGCATGAGCATTGCCTTCATATAGGATGGGTCATTTTCTCCATAAACGAAGGTCACTTTTCCCGGAAATGACTCCAGTCCGCGTACGATGTACGGCCAGTAGTTTTCCTTCACTGGCATATTTACCAGAACCAGTTCCTGAAACAGATCGGCATATTTGTAAGCATAGAATGCCGCGATCAAAGCCCCGTTGGAATGGCCCAGGTAATTGACCTTTTTTTCTGTCTTGATGCCTGCTTCCGCAAAGCATTCCCTGATGACCTCCGCCGCATCACCCAAACTGTCTGATCCATCGAAGGGATTGGAACTCACAATAGTTGACCTTTCATGCCTTTCGCTCTGGATCGATGCCATCTTCAGATATTTGTTCTGATAGCCGTAAATACTGCCGTTTTGGCCCACCTTGATAAACAGCGACGGACTACTCAGATCGTGGATCCCCTTGAATCCGTATTCTATTTCCACCGGCCCATTTTCACGCCGACCGTAGTACTTTCTCTTAATGATCTTGTCGTATTGCATCATAGCATCAACATGATTATCGATGTTGATTATGCCGCCGCCCGCGGATAAGGATAATCTAGGATTCACGATCATGTTCTATTCTCCCTTTTTGTTATACATCTGACTACATAGACCTGTCTTCCGAATTGTCCATAGACTCTGAACTGTCCATAGATTCCTCAGATTCCGTCGATGTGCCAGTGTCTGCATAATCAAAATCCTCCTCATAAGCCGGCTCACTCAGAGATGTGACTGGCGCTGCTTCCGGAGGGTTATCACCAAAATCATGCATTTTCCCGGTACCGGGATCGTAATATCCATTCGTTGGGACCTTTGTATTTCCTTGATGAGCTCCATACCGATGTTCTTCGTCATCAAGAAACTGGATGTTATACGGGTCTCCTGCATACTCAGGATAATCGTTAACATTCTTCATATGGTGCCCTTCATATCCGCTAATGCTCCCTCGCTCCATTAATTCTGCTTGCTCTTCTGGAGTCCAGTCTCGGGTCCCTTCCCCGTTTTTCACGTATTCAACTTCATTCTTCCAGGCTTTCTTCACGGCGCCTTGTCGCGCACTGGTCGTATTTGAATATCCCATCAGATCTCACCCATAAGGCTTTCATTTAATTGAATCTCATCAGCAAGCCATTCTTCCAGGTCTGCCCATTCGGACTCCTCTTTATCAATCTCATGGTTCCACTGAATCAGATGACCGCTCCCGCTGGTGTCGATGCAGATGTAATCTCCGAAATTCAGTTTTGCTATAATCAGATACTGGTCGGGAATACTGTCCGTTCCTCTTCTCTCGCTATCATTGATTTCCTGTAGCGAGGGAACTCGTCCTCTTCGTGTAAACCCGAAAATCGTTGTTCCCGGGACAAATATCTCCCCGCCATTAAACAGCCTGTACAGAGCTTTCAGTTCCTCCGGAAGTAGAATTCCGGTTTCAGTCTGAAAATCATTGATTTCTTTCTCGCTTGCAGACGGTTGTAGATCCATCTCTTTCGGATATTGATTCAACTCCGTATATTTGCTCTCAATGCTCATTGCTCACCACCTCCTTTACTTTCCCATCACAGCCGAATTATCCTCATGATTTCAATTTTTCTGCAAAAGCTTCTCTGCCGATTCAATCAAATCCAATTGTTCACGAATCATATTTTGAATAGCCGGAGATGCAAAGAAGTAATCCTTACGGATTCGCTCCTGGACCTCCGGATGCCGGTATCCATCGCTTCGGAGCCTAAATTCGCTTATCTCCATTTTCTTTTCTGTCATTACCTGCTCCAACTTATGGATCGCTTCACGTTGAGCCTCCTTACAATCTTCGGCTTCGCTTTCCGCTTTAGTGTTCATGTAGAGAACTTCTCGTATGCCTTCTTCCAACCGCTGTATTGATTCCTCGGTCAAAAAATAGATTGCATCATTCTGCAGAAATCCGTATTCTAAGGCTCCCTCGTATACCTTTTCGGATCTCTCATATAACTCAGCCAGCACTCTCGGACATTCGCCCCTTCGTAATTCGTCTTCATGAATACTGTAGGGCTCGATCGCCTGCAGCTCCTTCCAGTTATTGAACCACTTCGATCCGCCTCTGCCTTCGTAATAATGATTTCCCGGCTGGGCGATTGCATACTCGAAATATTCTCTGCCGTATTGGCTTCCAGGCTCGTAGGCGCCCATGGGGAATGCCAAAGTACAGTTCATGGCGTAGATCCGATCGGTCAGTGCACTGGCGTTCACCTGATAGGCGATATCCTTTCCCATTGTTTCTGCCTCCAGTTTCGCTGCGCCCTGTTTGATGGCTTCAGATGTATCCGGAACAGACACATATGCCCTGCTTCCCGGCCGTTCAAGATTCGCCATTACTGGCTGACTAAAGGGGAACAGAGGAACAGCCCTTCCTACCAGGGTGGTCATGAATTCGTTGTATACGTTTTCTGCGATCACCGGGATCTGATTCGTTCCATATTTGTCCTCCAGGAACTGAGTGATGGTCTTGCTGGCAAAGGTCTGGTTGGCGCCGAAGATCCTGTTGACGAAAAAGTCTGTTACCAGACGTGCGATCTTGTTTTCGTCCTGCATGATCCATTCGTTTTTATTCTTCTGCAGCATGACAGCGAAG
>CACYBO010000210.1 GCA_902772685.1 uncultured Eubacteriales bacterium
GAGGGCGGACGCCACACACCGTTCTTCAACGGATACAGACCACAGTTCTATTTCAGAACAACAGACGTAACAGGAGACCTGAGTCTGCCAGAAGGCACAGAGATGTGCATGCCTGGAGATAACGTAGTGATGACGATCAAGCTGATCACACCAATCGCTATCGAAGAGGGACTGAGATTCGCTATCAGAGAAGGCGGAAGAACTGTAGGTTCTGGAGTTGTTACAGAGATCATCGAGTAAGGTTTGCCTCGATATAACGGCGTTGCCGCAAGGTAGCAAACCTTGCGAGATCGCAGACAAGCAGCGATCTCTAAATATCATATTTACAGAATGACTACATGGGCTGCTGCACAGGCAAGAATGATTGCCTTGTGCGGCAGCCTTTTTTATGTTAAAACAGAAGGTAGAGTGTTAATATGAGGTATTATGTGCATACGCAGGTCTGGCAGAAAAGAAACCTCCTATTGAATGGAAAAGAGGTTGATTTATATGAAGAGAAAAGTGTTGGCAGTAATACTCGCAGCGGCCATGGTTTTGATGGCTGTTCCGGTCAGTGCGGAGAGTGGCGCGGCCGAGAAGGGTGATGACAGTACGATCAAAGAGATCGCGAGACAGATCCGTGATAAGTCGATCGACCCGTTCGATTACACTGATAAGGAATTGAAGCTGCAGGCAGAAAATGAGAGTTATCCGGCAGCGCGCGACCTGAGGGATGTGGACGGGAAGTGCTATGTCACCCCTGTCAAAGACCAGCTGCCATTTGGCACTTGCTGGGGTTTTGCTGCGATCGGCGCGGCGGAGACGAGCATACTCAGCAATAAGGAGCTCAATAACGACGGGCACGGCGGCGAGCTCTACAGTACCAGCCCTACGCAGAAGGGCAGCACGACCGGAAAGGACGCCGAGGGGAAAGAGATACTGAACCTTTCGGAAAAACATCTTTCGTATTTCGTTATTACAGCGCTCAATGATCCGGATTCACCGCAAAACGGAGAAGGGACATATCTGAATAACGGGCAGGCTGTCAAGGATGGTTTTGATAACGGAGGACAGGCAGTCCTTGCGACGAATACCTTCGCGACCGGTATCGGCCCGAACCTTGAGAGCAGGGACAAGGTGCTCGAGTATCACGGCGCCAGCATGAAGAACGGAGTGCTCGATTATGACAAGCCGACTATAGTCCGCGGCTGGCTGGATGGACAGATAGCAAATATCAATTATTCCGAAAATGACTACTGGGCTCTGGATGAGAGCTGGAGATTCAAGCAGTCGTATGTCCTCAAGGAATCAAATATGCTTCCTACACCTGCTGTGCAGATAGCGGCGGAGCCTGATGATATTTACATCTATAATCCTGCAGGTACTAGTGCCATCAAGTCACAGCTGATGGAGAACCGCGGTGTGGAGATCGCGTTCTGCTGTAATCCGGAAACGAACCTTGATGTCAACCCTACAAAAGTCCTTAACGAGGATAATTTCACATATTATAATCCTGTTGTCAACAGGGCGAACCATGCGGTGCTCATCGTCGGCTGGGACGACAATTATCCTGCCGAGAATTTTGCCACGACTCCGGTGGATGAGAATGGCAATCCTCTGAACGGAGCGTGGCTGGTCAAGAACAGCTGGGGCTCCGAGGAAGAAGTTTTTCCTAACAGAAGAGAGGGCGGCTACGGACTCTACGAGGGACAGGACAGGCCGCCATATGAGAAGAAATCAGAAACCAATACAGGTTATTTCTGGCTGTCATACTATGATCAGACTATAGAAAATCCAGAAGCTCTGATTTTTGATAAGAGTAACGTGGATTCATCATACATCCTCGACCAGCATGACTATATGCCTGTATACAGGATGAATGGTCCCAGCGTGGAAAAAGAAGTAAAAATGTGTAATGTCTTCAAGACAGAATATCAGGAAGTACTTGAGGGAATATCCTGTCACACATCAGCGCCGGGTACAACTGTAGATTATGCAGTGTATGTTCTGGGATATCTGCCTGAAAGTCCGGAGGACGGACTGCTCGTGGCAAAAGGATCAAAGACATATGAGTATGGCGGCTTCAAGAAGATCGATATCGACGACGTTCAGCTCACAAAAGGGCAGAAATATTCGATCGTTATCACAGAGAAAACTCCGGAAGGAGACTATTCTATAAGTATGCCTGTCGGCATGAGCAAAGAACAGGCTACAGAATGGGATACTGTCTATCAGAAGGGGATAATCAATCCCGGCGAGAGTTATCTCTTCATCGACGGCAGCTGGGAAGATTATTCGGATCCGGAGCTGAAGAAACAGCTAAGCGGCGATGAGGAGTGGGATTCATTCGATAATTTCCCGATCAAAGGCTACTGCCGTGAGACGGAAGAGCAGAATGATCTGGAATTTGATCTACAGATCGAAACCAAGACGAGAACACTCTGCTTATACGAAGGTATGAACAAGACTGTGAAATATAAGACGAAGCTCATAGGAAGCGATGAGCTGCCTGAAGGTGCGAAGCCCGTATGGTACGTGACTGATGAGGGAAAGGATCTGGTGGATCTGAAGGTATCACCTGACAGTCCGGACTGCGCA
This sequence comes from uncultured Eubacteriales bacterium, assembly GCA_902772685.1. Lineage (GTDB taxonomy): Bacteria > Bacillota > Clostridia > Peptostreptococcales > Anaerovoracaceae > Lentihominibacter. The sequence continues at coordinate 2,578 of CACYBO010000210.1, forward strand.
GAGCTCACAGTGAAAGGTGAAAAGACCGGCAAGGGGTGTCTGTGTGTACACATTGACGGGATCGGAACCGGTGTCTTCACGTTCGAGGTAACAGATCTTCATATGTTGGTACCATATACTGAGTTTGATGATAAATTTGAGTATACAGGAAAGTCGCTGACGCCGGCAGCAAAAGCGGACGGAGTCGAGGATGATTACAGTACAGTTACAATAGACAAGGATTACCGGATCATATATAAGAATAATATCAAGTGCGGGAAAGCGGTACTGAAAGTAGAACCGCTCAAGCCTCACATGGTCGTGAATCCTGATGACGGGTTCTTTGTGATCTACCCGGCAAAGGCCAAAGTAAGCAAGCTTTCGCCGGGCAGAAAGTCTCTGAAAGTCACGGCGAAAAATCAGAAGGCTTCCGGGCTCACCGGCTACGAGATAAGCTATAGAGTAAAAGGAGCTAAAAAGTGGAAGACTACTGGCTCCAGCAAGAATGTAAAGACGATCAAGAAGCTGAAAAAGGGAAAGAAGTATCAGGTCAGAGTCCGCGGATACGTAAAAGTGGACGGACAGAAGTAC
>CACYBO010000211.1 GCA_902772685.1 uncultured Eubacteriales bacterium
ACGAGACTCCGGTTTCATTTGAATTCTCTGCCGCATATGTTTCAACGTATGCCTGCGCCAATCCGCGCAGCAGATCTTCCACGCTTTCCCCGTGAAGGTATAATTCGTACAGTTCATCCAGATAGTACGCCGGCGCAGGTTCGTCTCCGCTGTGAAAGACAAGCCCGTGCATGATCTGGTCGTTGATCTTCATCACCTCCGTCGTCTCCACAGAAACATCCCTCCTCACGTGCTCCGGAAGATACCTCACGATTTCCTCCGCAGCCTGCGCAGTAAAGTCATTGATATTCATTTGTATTCTCCTTTCCTTTTGCCCCTTTTATTAAAATATGCCGCCTGTGCGAACTATAATCATCCGATTCACATAAGCGGCATTACTATTATTATGTAAGCCATTGCGCACCCGCACAGATACGGTCCAAATGGTTTTTGGTCTTCTTTTTTGTATCTGCGCGATGCCAATCCCGCTGCAGCGACGAATCCGCTGATGATAACTGCCGCGGCGACCGCAGCGATCGTGCCGTTTATACCCAATACGAGTCCGATCGCAGCGCACAGCTTCACGTCTCCAAATCCAAAGACATCCTGCTTAAAGATGAGCTTCCCGGCTGCCGCGCAGAGGAGCATAAACCCTCCGCCAATCACCATGCCGATGAAAGGCTGCCAGAAGCCTTCCGGCCAGACACTGCTGATGTCATCTGTCTTCCAAAGAGGAGAAAACCCGACCGATGTAAGTGCCAGGAGCAACACAAACTGATCCGGTATTATCATGAATTTCAGATCCGCCAGCGCAATGATGAGCATCAGCCAGCACGCAATCAATCCCGCAAGCGCCAGCTGTGTGGTCTCCGTTGTCACCTGCGGCTGTACGCTGAGCAGTCCGTCATTGTACTCTATGAGAGACAGCCTAAGGCAAAGACAAATAAACCCAACCGCATAAACCCACCGCCATGGGTTTTCTTTGATGCGCTTTTCTTCTCCTGTCAGTCTCGGGTCTTTTATCTGATTCTCCGCCGGATCCTCTCCGTATTCGCATAGCCACTTGGTCGGTATATGATTAAACACGTAAACTGCAGCCGGTCCTGCAAAGAAGCCGACTAATATGCTTGCTGCAATTTTTACTATTAATACTGTCATCTTTTCAAACCGCCATCACACGAAATCAGTCACACCATCATCTTCAGCAATACACCTTCGACCATTCTTCTAACCGCCTCCATGTCAAACTCATTATTTGGTCCTTCTGCAGTAACAATCAGATTGTGCGGTTGATATATTCCATTCAGATTATATATTATTTCTTTGTTAATGTCCCTTTCGGTATATTCAGCATTGCTGAGCATACCCTTGTGTTCCCAGTAGATCTCCCTGCCATCCGGCCGCACTATTGTAAAGTCCGGATAAAACGTCCTGCTTATAAACTCTTCTGTTCCCTCCCATAAAGTCAACGCCCGTTCATAGTAAAATTCAATTCCCAGACTATAGAGCAGCTCCGCTATCTGCAGTTCACTCTTGGTCCTAACATATAGGCCAAAACTCGTTTTGATTACGAGGTTCTCCCGACGATACGGATTCTCTGACTGTGGAAATCCGTTTGTTCCCGTTTGCTCAGTCGGTCTATATGCCCTTGGGAGTGTTTCAATGACAGCCGCTTCATCGTCATCGGTATAAGCTTCGCAGAACCATTCTTTGAGCCTGATGTTGTTTTCAATAATCGGTATCATCGTCTCCGCCAGACGCTTTTGCTGCAAGTTCCGTATCGTTTTTAATTTCTTCTTTCCCAAATATGTTTCCTTGTTGTCAGGCGACACATAATAATACCGCAGTTCTCTCCCATTCCTCCTGCTTCTGCACTTCAGACGACCGTTAATCCTAATTCTTCCATGCACCTTCCTGTAATGATTAAGCCTGATTGTATCTAATTCAATGCTTTTTAAAATGTATTCTTTTAACGTTAGTTTAATCACGATATCCCCCTACCCTCATCCGTTATTTGAATTACATATGATTACTTATTTTACATTATATTCCATTTCTGGTCAAGGTTCTTTTCCCTCCCACTCTTAAATTGAGGTAACACACTGAACGGGAGCCCCTTGTTCAGTCGATTTCAACATTTTCAAAGGGTGATGGGGCAACATCCCTAATCACGTACTGCAATCATTTCAATATTTGTTGCCCCCGTTTTATTGTTTTTCAATAGGTAACCCTCTCGATGGGGCAACAATCTTGTCAAACGCACAATCTTCATGTGGGGACCACGTTTATATCTGATATATTTGTTGCCCTTTTACCCTGTGTAACCATTGATGTTTTCTTACCGAGGGGCTACACGCGCATGAATAACTATTCTTTTCTCCTGCTTGAATCCTCTCTGCCCTGTTTGTATAATTGATTTCAGAGCCAAGGCTCCTATGAACAGACCAGAAACTCTGGGCTGTAATCAAAAAGCAGTTAGAAGATAGATGATCATTAAACGTAAGGAGACATCAAATGGACAGCAAGGAATACATCGACGGTTATATTGAGAGAGCACGCGAGGCACAGGCCGAATTTGAAAAGATGAGTCAGGAACAGGTTGATAAAGCCGTTCAGACCATCGGAAGAGTGGTTTATGAAAATGCCCGGTACTTCGCAGAGATCGCTGTTGAAGAAACGGGTATGGGAAATATTGAAGATAAGTTCGCCAAAAACAAACAGAAAGCCGGCATCGTCTGGAACAATCTGCGCGGCAAGAAGTCACGCGGTATTCTGGAGACCGACGAGAAGACCGGTATCACTACGTTGGCCAAACCGATGGGCGTTGTCGCTGCGATTACGCCATGCACGAATCCAATTGTAACGCCTATGAGCAACTCCATGTTTGCTCTTAAATGCGGCAACGCAATCATCATTACGCCGCACCACAAGTCTGTAAAATGCAGCACCAAGGTCGTAGAGATGATGAATGCAGCATTGGCAGAGCAGGGTTACCCTGAAAACCTGATCCAGATTCTCGATGAGCATTCAAGAGAAAATACGAAGAATCTGATTTCAAGCGCTGACGTCGTCGTTGCTACCGGCGGCGCAGGAATGGTGAAAGCTGCATACAGTTCAGGCAGACCGGCTCTCGGCGTCGGTGCCGGAAATGTTCAGTGCATAATCGATGAAGGCTACGACTTCAAAGAGGCAGTACCGAAGATCATCAAAGGCCGTTCCTATGATAACGGCATAATCTGTTCCGCAGAGCAGAGCGTCATCTGCCCTGAAGCTGATTTCGAAGACATCCTGAAAGAGTTCGAAGCGAACGGCGCGGTCGTCATCCGCGATAGGGACGGTCTTGAGAAGATAAGAGGCGCCCTCTTCGAGGACGGCAAAACCAACAGACACTCTGTTGGTCAGAACTGTCAGAAAGTCGGCGAGCTGGCCGGAATCGACATCCCGGCTGATACGAAAGTCATCGTCGCGGTTGCTGAAGGTACCGGCGCGACGGATGCTCTGGGCGGTGAAAAGATGGCTCCTGTTATCAGCGCTTACGCTTATAAGAATCTGGACGACGGCATCAGAATCGCCGCTGAAAACCTGGAACGCGACGGCAAAGGCCACAGCGTGTCATTCCATTCAGACAGCGAAGAGCATATCGCCCAAGTCGCTGAAAACCTTTGCGTTTCAAGATTCGTCATCAATCAGTGCAGTTCCAACAGCACCGGCGGTTCCTACTTCAACGGTTTGAACCCGACCAATACATTGGGCTGCGGATCATGGGGACACAATTCCATTTCCGAAAATCTGAACTACACACATCTGATGAACGTTTCCAGAGTTGCGCGCTTCATGCCGAACAATCATGTTCCGACAGATGAGGAACTCTGGGGATAGGGGCCTCTTGCCGAAAACCACAGAAACATAAAGAGCTTACCTGCACTGCCGCAGGTAAGCTCTTTTATTACCCCTTCATTTATTTGTCTCTTTACATCAGCAATCAGTCTTCGCTATAGTCGGCATCGATGTCTCCGGTATCCGTCCTGAGCACGAGCTTGTTCGGCTCACCCTTTGCGTAGAATTCCTTAGAATCGATCGCGTCTTCATTTATTGAAATCTCACCGGTGTTGACCGAAAAATCCATTTCAAACTGGCTCTGCGGAAGAGCTGCTGCGAATTCAATGTCTCCGGTCGTCGTCTCTGCGCTGATTTCTCCGACGCACTCGCTGATATCAATATCTCCTGTGCCTGCCTTCAGCGTCATCTTGCTGCAAACAATATTGTCGGCATGGATATCACCTGTGTTCGTTTCAGCTGCGATTTCGCCACCTTCTACGTCCTCGATTTCAATATCTCCTGATTCCGCGGTGACTTTGGTGCTTTTGCTCTTAACACATACGACAGCGGTGTCTCCGTACTTGCCTTTGATGTTAATGCTTTCAAGCTCATTGTCTGAGCAGAATACTACGACATCCGGACTCGGATCCTCACCTGTGAGGTTAACCTCAACTTTGTCGATGCTCTCAGAGTCGCCTTTTATCTTTAATACCCCATTTTCATTCGTTACTTCCGGTGCGCCATTGCCTTTGCCCCATTTGACTGCGACAGTTCCGGCAGTTCCTCCGTAATACATGTCTTCGATGAAGTTCGGAACATCCTCTTCATCCAGATCTTCTCCCGGAGCGAGCACGACGATGTCCAGGCTGCCTTCTGCTTCGACGGACTGGAATTCTCCGACTGTTAAAACGTCTGTCTCCGTTGAATTTGGTCCGACGTTCAGCCACTCATGCTTATCTGCGACTTTCTGCAGATCATCGACTCCACCGGCTGCGTAACCCGCGAAGGTCATCACGATTCCCAGTACGCAGACTGCTGCGCATATTATGAAAAACTTTGCCAGCTTACTCATTTCCTTCACCCCCTGTTAACAACA
>CACYBO010000212.1 GCA_902772685.1 uncultured Eubacteriales bacterium
GATCCGGGCAGTTTTCCCGATGCCGGTCCGACCGGAGAACATCACGTTCTCGATAGAGTACTTCCCCCTCTCAAGGTACTCATCTAATGCAATTTCAATGTCTCCCATCAGTCTTTTGCTCATCTTTTTCCCCTTTCCGGATCACTGTTTTATGATCCTGATATTCCCGAACTGCAGTATCTCTTTATCCTCCGGACCATTGATGACTGTAACGTCCCAGTCCAGCAGGATCACGGCCCAGTGGAGCGGCAGCAGCATCTTCAGCTCATTGAACGGTCTGGATTCCACATTAAGCACATACTCGTCCTTGCTCTCATCGATTGCTTCGATCAAATCAACATCATCAAAGCCCGGTCCGCTCGTATCTTTATCAATGTCCGAAATGATCCCCAGTGACAGTGAGGTATACGCATATCTCCTAGGCACGACCGCGTTCCATTTATACCCTCCCTCTTTCATCCAGCGCGTGATCTCGAACATGACGATAAGCGCATCGAACTCAGTCCCGCGGCGGGACAACTCCTCTTCTGCAAAGGCTGGTTCGTCCCTGTTGACCCTCTTGAACATATGGAAAAGTCCCGGCGGCAGAATCTCCATATCGGCCATAGTCTCCATATCCTTTCTCTCTGCCTCTGTGATATCCTTTATGGCTTTGATCCGCTCACTTGACTCGCTAAACATACATACCATCATATCCACAGCATCGATCTTGCTTCTGTAATCGAGATCATCCTTTCCATCATAAATCGGTCGTATAGCTCTCATTGTAGAAATCCTCCTTATCGTATGTGTGCAGGCTCCTTGGCACCCTGATTATCTTTCCAGCTTTTCGAACAAATCCCATAGCTCCCAAAGAGCTTCCTGATAATCTTCTTTCTCAAATTTGAATGTGAGGTTGTACTCCCACCATCTGTGCATATTCCTGAAGTCATACCAATAGACGAATTCTTCATCTTCTTTCACCCGGAAAGAAACAGTCCAGCAAAAGACCTCTCCGCAATCCCTGCAGCAGAAGAGGTACACTCTCCCGTCATAGTAGCTTTTTTCCTCATTGGGATCTTCTTCTAAAGATGTCCTGCACAAATCGATATACAGGCTCTCCGGTGAGACATGACCGTAACTCCCAGCAAGCTCCGGGTTACCCTCCTCTTCTGCATATGGCACTTCAATCTCACGAATGATATCCAGCAGTTTCTTCCCATCGATATAAACCTCCACTGCCTTGTGATCCGATCCCCAGGTGAGAGCCCACTCTTCTCCGGCCTCTTCGGGATCAAACATCTCAAAGTCCAGTGTGTTGGTATCCATCATCATCGGTTGCTCTCCTTGTCTTTCTATCACGGGTGATCTCTCTTACGGTTACAGTATACGCATCGGTATGTACCAAATATGGAACATCAGACATGTTCATCACTACTTTTTTTGAAAAGATCAAGATATTATTTCATGCCTCTAGTAGTCCTCCAAACATCCAGGCAGACCCACACACTATGTATCCTTCTTCCACCGGCTTGTTATTTCTGAGATATATGTTAACTTCCATTTCCAGTGTCCTGATCACCAGACAGCAATTTGGCTCGTCAGGACCGGCGTCCGGATCCCAGCCAACATCAAGTACTTTTCCTGAAAGCAACACATCAGGGCTCTGCTTAAAGCTTTTATCATCACCATCTGCTGGGAATGTGCCAATTGGAATCATTGAAGTAACATCTCTTCTAGGCTCGACAGCCCTGAATTCTTCCTCCGAAGCATAGATCTTCAGATCACCACTGACCCCACAAATATCAACACAGCATGGGCCTTCAGGAAAATCTTCAACATCAGCTGCATTGTCAATAAATATATTGACGGGAATCTCCATTCCTTCTGAAGTTGTCATTCTTGCCATCTTTCCTTCATCATGATTCATGAAATAGTGAAATGTAAGCTTTGTCATGATAGTTACCTCTTGTTCAATCTCATTTTTTCGGAAGCTGCAGCCGGATTCCCCAGCACATCCACAGTCCCATTGATTTCACACCAAACCTGCCAACCGGCGGCATTGCTCCCATCGATCCTGTGGCTCACTTCTTCCAGGTATTTTTCATCTTCTGCTAGCTCTCCCGTATACTTCTCCATCCGATAGAGTGGTGAGACCATTGGCGTTATTTCTTCATATATGCTCCCGTGTTTGACGGCTCCAGTTCTCCACTTACCATCCTTACTGTCCCAGTACATGGCTTGCACACCACAGCAGTCCGGTCCTACTTCCAGAATCACAACATGCTTTTCTTTCGCGAAGGGCCTGCTGTCGACGGTTACAATGTCTCCCGGCTGGAATGGGATGTCGATATTCAAATTGACACTGCGCCAGGAAAACTCCATGTGCAGTGTGCTGCCATAGAATCCGCAACCTTTGGGCATGTTGCCTACATCAAAATAGCAGATTTGATCGGCAATAAGATAATATGTGTACAGGATACGATAGACATTGTCTTCGCCCAGTTCATAAAGCTCTAATTCTGCCCACCACAGTTCTTCCTTCCGATGCTCCCACAGGTTTTCATTATGAGGGACATCAAACATATCCTGTGCCAGATGCTCCTTTACCATTTCGAGATCCCGGCAGGGCCCGATGCAAGTTGCATCCTCCTCCGATTTTCCGTTCTCCCATTCATGTCCGCGCCAGGAATACAGGAGAAGCTGATTGTCCTTCAGATCGAGTGCCTCCAGGGCCCTCTTAATCTCGTGATAACACAAGCTGTCTACGTCCTTCATGAGTTCGGCTTTTACCCGTAGAGGAATCGGTGCTCCCCTGATGATGTCAATGATCTGAAGCCGGCTGAGCTTATCGCTGTGCTCTATAAGATAGTCCTTCATTTCCTTGGATTCAAAGCAGGTTGTAATGATTCTTTTGATATCGATTATTTCTCTATCAAATGTCATGTTCTGCACTCTCCTCTCACATGGTCATAGCCAGTCTTTGCATTCATTCGAAACAGACTGGGAGTTTGGTACCCTTCACCTGCTCGATCCTGCAAATTCAACAATGGTCGTTACTCCTTCTTCTGAAAAAGTTTAAGATACTCTTCAAACGTAATGGCATCTTCATTTACCGGCCCGGCATCGACTCCTGACTTTGTGTGCGGATTGAGCTGCCATTTACTGTGGGTGCTGCCTTTCATCGCGAAGTACGGCCGATGAAAAACCAAATATCCGGATTTTTTTAGTAATTCTACTGAAATGGTCTCTGATTCTACACAATATGCTTTATCATGTTCCGCTGTCAGCGGAGGCAGAATGTTCGTATCGAAAACGTCTTTTGACAGTTCTCTGCAGTCTTCATCATCCGCAATCTGGTAATATAGTTTGATCAGCCTTTGCATGACTTTATTATTCTTCTCTATGGCAGACATATAAATCGGATTCTTCTCGATAGTTTTCTCCGTGGAACATATCAAAAGGCTTTTCATCTTTTCATCTCCCGAAATCTGCCAATTCAACACCTGGAACATATCGCGGAGAGTACTTTCCTTGAAAATCTGTATCAGCCTGGCATTGCCGATGATACTCTCGGCCCGTTCAAAATCGAGGAGGAAATCAAACTTGTCTTTCTCAAGGTGTCTGTAATAAAGGGTGGCCTGACAGCCTTCCATCGGAACCTTTGTAAAGCTGCCTCCCATGGCCTCCTCATAGTTTCTGTTGAACCGGGCAATCGCATCGTTTACCTGACCCCGTGCCTGATCAGAAAGCCACAGGTCTTTTGTTTCCAGGAACCGCTGGATGCATTTTGGATCATCCCCGCAGGAATACTCTTTTTCACCTCGCTCCTTGATCCTGCAATCGAGCACGTAGAGACCATCATACTTTCGATCACAGATACATCTTTTGATCTCTTTCACGTAAAACCTGCCATCGACTTTGTAGACATTTTTATTCTTTGTGTTGCTTCCCATACCCGATATACGATTCATGGTTTCCCTTTCTGCAGTCCTGCATTTCTCCGGATCCGGGCGGTGGAGAGCCTGGCGCTCCCCACCCGCCAAATCCTGTTTTCTTATACTACGTGGGTAGTTTCAATCCCACATTCTGCTTTGATTCTCTGGATGTCGGAGAAGAGTAGATAATTCTTTTTTTTCAGTTCTTCTGTAACTCTGCCTAGAGCACCGGCATTTCTGATGAGGATGTCTCTGACAAGCATAGTGTAACGTTCCAGCTCTGCTGCAACAGCAACTTCAACCATGGCGTCTCTATGATTTGAAGTTGACCTGTTGGTCGGTTCCAGAAGGCCATAGCCACAGGTTCCACTATTTACAATTCCATCAACAAGCGTAGAAGTAGCTTTACTCAAATCATGCTGGCATCCGCTGGCCCATCCTCCGAAGCGCATCTCTACAGCGATTTTTCCTGCCAGGGATACCATGATGTGATGCGGTCTTCTGTCGAGTTCCTTGCAAAGATGGGTAAATCCTTTTTCAGTCCCTCTCCCTCTGGACCGCACAGTGACCAATCCGACGCAGCCGGGCACCAGGCTCTCAGCAACTACCAGATGTGCCGCTTCATGGAGGGCATATTTCTGCAGGTCCTCATCAGAGGCAACGATATAATCTGCCGGGGCTTTGTACTGCAGTTTCAGGACAGCTTCAACGATATGCCGCATCCGGATGCGGTCACATCCCTCCCAGCCCGCATAGATGGCAGCTTCATTCAGGGTAGTTTCAAGAATGGCGCAGGACTGGGTGTCCACCATTTTGACGATGTCGCTGACATCTACATCCTTAGCCAGGTGCTTTCCTTTGATATAGTGCCTGACGATTTCTTCTGCCTCGTTTATTGTAGGGGGCATGACCCTGATTTTCCGGTCGAAACGGCCCGAGCGTGTGAGAGAGTCGGGCAGCAGTTCCATTTCATTGACAGTGGCAATCACCAGTACATCTTTGTCCTTGACCTCGTTGATGCAGGCCTGGACCGTGATGTATTCCTGCGCATTGGGGTGCCTTTTATCCTTATTGGCGAACTTGTCGAGGTCATCGAGGAATACGATGTACGGCGGATTGGTCTTGGCATAGTGGAATGCTCTGATGACTTCATCTGCTATATTGGTGCCTTTACTCGTTCTTTTCACCATACTGCAGTTCAGACCGGTCTCGTGAATCAGTGCTTCCGCCATGAGGGTCTTACCCAGGCCGGGGTCGCCATAAATCAGGACGCCCTTTGGGATGCAGGCTCCCAGTGCCTTGTACTTCTCCGGGTTCTTGACCATGTCTACGATTTGCATGAGTTCGGATTTGATTCCTTCATAGCCGATAACGTTGTCAAATGTGATTTTGCTCATTGGTATCTCCTTTCGGTGAAATGGATTTATTTTTTTGTGATATCGGATGCTTCAAAGCACCTCTCTGCGATGACCGGCCGCGTATTTGTTGACTGCCAGACTGACGATCAGGCAGCATGCCTCATGGTTGATGATAGTCTCAGGCGCTTTCCACCCGATAAGCCTGCAAACGCGCCGTGCATAGAGTGTCACGAAATGATCCGGATCGCTGTCCGCCCCTCTGACCGCTTCCAGCACTTTTGCCTCGTCATAACCATCTGTTGCAATCGCCTCCAATGCTTCCTGCAAAGGCTGGAAAGCCTCTTTGATCCGGCTGCAGTCTTCCTCAGGCCAGTGCATCTCATAGTAGTCACGGCAAACGAGATGTTCTACATCCTCATCGTCATATCTGGGAATGATAAGTGTGTCATCCCGGCATCCTGCAAACAGGCGGTCCAGACACTCGCAAGGAGATATTTCAAAGCAGCCATCGTTTTTCAATATGTCAATATCAAAACCCATAAATAACCAACCTTTCTTTTTACAATCAATAACAACAAATAACTACAACAACTTATTCATCAATTCTTTTCATTTTCATCATTACGACCCCAGTATACGCATCGGTATGTTCCATATTTGGAACATAGAGGGCTCTTCGTGATCTTTTTTGCAAAAAAAATACCCTGCGGGTTCACTCCCGCAGGATTTGGTCCTTTTCGACTATTATATTTTCCAAATATAAACTTGCAAGTGTCACCTATATTATACTACAAACAATGCCGATATGCCGCCCCATA
>CACYBO010000213.1 GCA_902772685.1 uncultured Eubacteriales bacterium
CAAGGCAAAGACCGCGACGGTCAAGGGCTCAACCAAAGGCAAGAAGGGCACGCTGAAAAAGACGAAGAAACTGGCCGTCACCAAGGTCATCAAGCTCACCAACAAAGGCCAGGGCGCGAAGACCTATATCAAAAAGAGCGGAAATAAGAAGATCACCATCGCCAAGAAGACCGGCAAGGTGACAGTCAAGAAGGGCCTGAAGAAGGGCACCTACAAAGTGAAGGTCAAAGTCAAGGCAGCAGGCGACGCCAACTATAATCCGTCTGCATGGAAGGTCGTAACCTTTAAGATCAAAGCTAAATAGAACAACCTTGATGAACAACAGGGGTCTGCAGGAATTGCAGACCTCTTATTGCTTTTGCGGTGCGATATGCATGACAAGGTAATTGACGTTTGTCCTAGTAAAGAGACATAAGAAGGACGATAAACTGCCTACCGTAGACCAGGCAATCAAACCAGCCGGACCGCCTACCGCGAGAGCCAGATAGTTAAAACTGTAGTTGCGAAGAAGTTATGAATGTTTACGATTTTGACGGCACGATTTTTTACTCGGATTGTTCGATAGGGTTTGCGCTTTGGTGCATGAAGCGGAAGCCACAGTTGTGGTTCAAATGGTTTCCGGGCATGATGAAGACGCTGATTCTATACAAACAGGGAAAAATAAAGAACTATCGACTGCAGCGAGAAATGTTCAGCTATCTTACAATGATAGATGATTTCGATGAGCAGATCGAGAAGTATTGGGATAAGTATGAAGGGAAGATATCGTCATGGTACCTTGCGCAGAAGAAAGAGGATGATCTCATCATAAGCGCTTCTCCAGCCTGCATCATTGAACCAATTGCGAAAAGGCTCGGGGTCAACTTTATGGCAACGGAGTTTGATCGTGAATTTGGCGTCTTTACGCATAATCTTATGTACGCCAAGGAAAAGGCGAGATACATCATTGACCGGGGGTTTCCGGTGATTGAAAACTTCTATTCCGATTCTCTGGCTGACACGCCGCTTGCGTTGTGCGCCGAAAAGGCGTATCTGGTGAAAGACAGCGCAACCACGGTTGTTGATTGGCCGGATCTCGATTCCGAAACTATGAAAAAGGTGAAAGAGAAGATCGATACAGGCTGGGAAATACACCTGAAATAGGCGCAGGCAAGGCAACGTATTATATTCGGCAAAAAAACAACTATTGGATGAGCTGAAATGTAGTATAATATAAGTTGATCATTATGCTTTTGCTTTTAGGGGAGAACAGAGCATGAAAAAGTCTGTAATTATTATAGTCAACGTGGTCATCATGGCTGCCATATTGATTTTTGTTGTGCTCTACTCCAAATCTGAAAGCATGGATGCGTATCAGAGGCAGGTAGAACATTTTGAAGATACGACCGTCACCATGGAGAATGTGACGGGGAATTATCTGGAAGGCGAGCAGAGAATCTGCGATGTCTGGGCGCGCTATATCGACAATGAGAACATGACGATGGAAGAGGCGGTAGATTATATCCGCGCCTCGCATGTGCTTGAAACCACCTCGGCGCATCTGATTTACCCCGATACAATGACGGGCCTTTCTACGCGCCCAAAACAAGGCACCGACGATGACTTTGCCGTTTCCTATAAGAAGGTGGCGCTCCTGGAAGATACGGACTGGATCGATGAAATCGGGAAGTCGAACAATATTACCCGCGCGTACACGAACCCGATGAACGGCGAGCAGTCGCTTGCCTTTTGCAACCGTGTTAAGCTGCGCAATCCGGAAAGCGGTACTTCTAAAGAGGCAATCCTGCTGCGGGTCATCCCGCTCTCCGTGCTGGAACAGAAATGGGTCTTTCCGCAGACAGATCTGAAGGACGCGGAACTGTCCATGATCGACGCCAACGGGGATTATATCCTGAAAGGGGACAGCTTCAAGAACTCCAGCTTTTTCGAATTCTATAAATCCTATAACGAAACCGATCCCAAATCGTCGCGTGAATTGTTCGATCAGATCACGTCATCGACAGGTTCTGTCCCAATGGTCAACTCGCACAAGGAGGAGTGCGTGCTTGCATTTACCCCTGTGACATCCACGACAGGATGGACACTGCTGGGTCTCGTGCCGGCAAAGGATCTCAATGTCGATACCGAGAACTGGCTTCTGATCGGGGTCGTGACTGCCGGTTTGCTGATTATTTTCCTCTTTGACCTGCTCAGCATTCTCTACTTCAACAAGCGGCTTCAGATCGCGGCCAGAGAAGCAGAATCTGCGAACAAGGCAAAGACAGATTTTCTATCGACCATGTCCCATGATATTCGTACTCC
>CACYBO010000214.1 GCA_902772685.1 uncultured Eubacteriales bacterium
AGACATCAACATCTGCTCTCAGAAGGGCCTTTCGGAGAAGTTCGACTCCACCATCGGAGCGGGCACAGTCGTGATGCCTTTTGGCGGTAAATATCAGATGACGCCGGCGCAGACTATGGTCCAGAAGATTTCAGTAGAGGATTCCGTTTCGGACACCTGTTCCATCATGGCATGGGGATACGACCCATACATTTCGGAAAAGAGCCCGTACCACGGGGCGTATCTGGCTGTTGTCGATTCCGCAGCCAAACTGGCAGCCTCGGGCGGCGGCCGCGAAGCAACCTATCTCAGCTTCCAGGAGTATTTCGAGAAGCTGGGCAAGGATCCTTCGAGATGGGGCAAGCCGCTGGCGGCACTGCTGGGAGCCTTCGAGGCGCAGATGGGGCTTGAAGTTGCTGCTATCGGCGGCAAAGACTCGATGAGCGGTTCCTTCGAAGATATCGATGTACCGCCGACTCTGGTTTCCTTCGCAGTCACAACTGCAGAAGTGGACGACATCATCACAAACGAATTCAAGGGCAAAGGCCACAGAGTCATTCTTCTGAAGCCTGCGCTGAACGAAGACGGTCTTCCGGAGATAGAGTCCCTCAAGAAGAACTTCGAGGCGGTGAAGCGGCTGGCAGATGACGGATGTGTATTATCCGCTTACGTGCCGGGTCACGGCGGCGTTGCGGAAGCAGTCATGAAAATGTGCTTCGGCAACATGATCGGTTTCAGGTTTGACAATGCCGTTGCGGAAGCGAAAGACGCGATGCGTGAACTTTTCGGTTACTCCTACGGATCCTTCATTCTGGAAATCAGCTGCGACGGTGAAGCGGCCTGCGACCAGGCGGCTTGCGATGAGGATCTGAACAGCATCCTCAGCGATGCGTTGATTCTGGGAGAGACAACAGATGAGAACGCTATTTCCCTCGGCGGTGAGAGCGTTGATCTCAGCGAGCTTCTGAAGATTTATGAAGATGTGCTCGAGAACGTCTATCCTTGCAATATAGAGACGAAGCACCAGAACATTCCGGATCTCGATTACACAGGCGGTCCGGCGGTGAAAGGCGCGCCGGCTGTGCTGACAGCGAAGCCGAAGGTTCTGATTCCGGCGTTCCCGGGAACGAACTGTGAATACGATTCTGCCAGGGCAATGGCTGCTGCGGGAGCGGAACCGCAGATCATGGTCGTGCGGAATATGACGGCGGATGCAATCAGCAAGTCGGTTGAAGATTTTGCTTCTGCCCTCGGTGAGTCACAGATGGTATTTATTCCGGGCGGATTCTCCGGAGGAGATGAACCTGACGGATCGGGCAAATTCATCACCGCTTTCTTCAGAAATCCTGCAGTCAGAGAGGCGGTCACAGATATGCTCGACGGCAGGGGAGGACTCATGTGCGGAATCTGCAATGGGTTCCAGGCTCTCATCAAGCTGGGCCTCATTCCTTACGGTAAAATCATAGATACAGACGAGAACTGTCCGACGCTTACGCTCAATGAAATCGGACGCCACCAGTCACGGCTCGTGAGAATCAGAGTGGCATCCGCCAAGTCGCCTTGGCTGGCGGCAACGCAGGTCGGCGACGTCTTTACAGTACCGGTATCCCACGGTGAAGGAAGAATCCTGGCAGATGAAAATCTGCTGAAAGAACTTGCGGCGAACGGTCAGATTGCCACCCAGTATGTGGATTTCAACGACAAGCCGTCCGATGATATCAGATTCAATCCTAACGGATCTGTATTCGCAATCGAAGGCATGACATCTCCTGACGGACGCGTTTTCGGCAAGATGGGTCACGCCGAGAGAACCGGCTACGGTCTCTATAAGAACGTGCCGGGCAGATACGACATGAAGATGTTCGAATCAGCCGTGAAGTACTTCAAGTAACGATTCAACACAGAAGCAACAGGAAGCATTAGAAGCAATAAAAAATCCTGGCAACAAAGGCCCCGAAGCCGGCACTCGGCTCAACGGGGCCTTTTTAGAACCAGAGCCTTGGCAGCACGTGCTGTTCTATTATATTGATTATCTTAGCCGGAGTATCAATATCACGCTCATTAGTTTCAAGAAGATTTTCCGCGCAAACAGTATTTGTGAGTTTCATGACCGATGACCGTTCCGTTGCATTGCATCGATAGAAAAAATCATCCATCATGCCCTCATGTTCCCAGACAAATAATGCGCCGTCCGCTAACATGGTCCTGATGTCATTGTAGATTACAATCAGACCCTTAGCTGGATTGTATGATCTCCAAATCGATCCGAAAGAGTTCATCCACGCGAGTTCAGAAGGGACAAGCCAATGTATAATCCCATCATTGTAGGTATAAAGTTGAGCGCCTGGATACCCCTTTTGCATCAGGCCTCTGTGCATGAGCGTTTCCCGCAGCTTGTCCACCAGGGGTTTCGCATATATGACCAGCTGCTCCTCGTAATGAATTGGCACAGCGTAAGATTCAATTCCATTGATAATATCCCGTTCCGATTTAGATCGTACGTATATTCCACTTGAGGTTTTTAGCGCTTTTGTCTTATCAATTTTCTTTTGAATAAAATTGCCGGTTAACCACTTGTACTGATTGCTGGTCAGAACAATTCGTTCAAGCTCCAGATTCCCGCATCCGAATGCAGTAATCATCTTCTGGATTTTGCCAGTTAGCGCCTGCCGCCTTTGCATGTCCTTGGGTTTGACAGAGCCAGTCAACTCCAAAATCTCCTGGAGCGGAAGCAAATAAGTTTTTCGCGCCAAAGCATGGGTATCCGCGGAACCTTTAGCCATATATTTCTGATGCCCGTTCACAATCGTATAAAATGCAACTTCACGGCTATGATGCGAGGCATACAGCTTACCCTCAGGCAAGCTGTTAATTGAACGCTTGATCCGGTTAAGCGCGCCATTGACATCATATGGATTCCGCAGCGCTGCCTCGATTGAACGATTAAAAGCATCTGCACGAATAAGTGTACTACCTGTCAAACTAATCCCCCCATAATAAACAGAACCATTCTAAATGGTAATTATTGGTTATAATGATAATATATTACAATCACGAGGCGAGGTTGTCAACCAGAACTGATGTAAGAATCCACAACCCCGCAGTTTTACAGCAAAAGCAATACAAACTCTGTGGGATTTTTAGTTCGTACAAAGAACGTCATGTTTTCAAATCCACAACCCCACAGTTTTTAGGAATAAACAATGAAAAATCTGCGGGATGGTA
>CACYBO010000215.1 GCA_902772685.1 uncultured Eubacteriales bacterium
CTGTTCCCATTACAGACCGAGCTGTCTGCTGTAGATCTTCTTCTTCAGAATAATGATCCAGAAGAAGAGGGAGATCACAAGACTCGCAATTACGATTACTGTCAGGCCGAAGAGGAAACTGCTCCAGTTCAGTGTTGCGACAGCCGTAGCAACGATGCCGATTGCAAGCTGCAGAAAACCCGTCAGCGAACTGGCGGAGCCCGCCTCCTGAGGGTATTCTTCAAGCACGACAACCATGGACATGGAACGCGCCATCGCTTCCATCATGATGAGCGGTATAACGGCAATGAGGAACAGAACGGGGCCGCGAAATCCGATGGCAAAAAGGAGGATGATGGCAGCAGGCATAAAACACAGGATGACTTCCAGTGTCCTGCGGCCGGTCGTCCGGCGGGATATCCACACATAGAGGAACGGCGCAACAAACGCAAACAGTGAGCCGACGGCGTAGAGAATGCTGTATTCAATATTGCTGACGCCGAAATGGTCGTAGTAAATATAGGAGCACGTAGCAAGATAAGCCCACTGCGGCAGTGTCATGGCGAGAATCAAGAACATGAAAATCATGTAATCAAATCGTTTGGCGAGTTTCAATGACTGCAGCGTTGCATCCTTGATGCTGCAGATCTGACGCTTTTCTTCCGGCCAGGTTTCAACTGTGAAGAACAGCGGAATCAGCGTCAGAACCGTGCAGATGCCGAGCACGATAAAAATCCATCTCCAGGAGAGATATTCAATCAGGAAAGCTCCCGCGGCAGGGGCGACGATCGGTCCGATAATCGCTGCGGACTGGGTCAGCGTGGTAACCATCTGGAATGTACGGCCCTCAAAACTGTCGCGAACAACCGCAGCAGCAACAGTCAGCGCCAAACCGCCTCCAAGTCCATTGAGCCCGCGCATGATGATCAGCATCAAAACGCCCTTGGACATCGCAGCGAGAAACAGAGCTGCGCCGGCAAGGGTCAGGCCCAGCATCATAATCGGTTTGCGCCCGTACTTATCACTGATCGTTCCGCCGACCAGGTTTCCGATGGCACAGAGAATCAGGTCGCTGTTCAGACTGAGATTCAGTATCGCCTCAGTTGTAGCAAATTCCCGTTTCAGCACAGGAAGAGCAGGGAGATACATATCGATGGTCATCCACTGGACCGTCATCATAGCTATGATCACGCCAACAAAAGCACCCATGCCGAGATGCTTTTGCTTTACCAGAATATCTTCATTTGCGATGAACACTTTTGACATGCGTCTATTCCATCGTGTGACCGTCTGAGTATGCCTTGCCAACACATTCGCCGATGCGGTAGTACTTCCTGTTCGGCGATTCGTAAATCAGCGGATCGAGTTTATATATGTCAATCGAACCATCTTCATCGAGGGCGGATTCATCCACGCTGATGTTTACGACTTCACCGATCAGCACGTGGGAATCCTCATCGTAACTTGCGACCCTGCATTCGAGAGCCATCTTCAGCTCCGCTATGATCGGAGCATCCACATTTTCGCTCTTCAGAGGCGTAAATCCTGCTTTTGCAAATTTGTCCGGCTCCTTGTTGCCCGACACGACGCCGGCATAGTCGCACTGCACCTCATGGTCAACGTCACCGATGCTTACGGTGAACGCGCCTCTCTTTCTGAGTGCGTCCACGGTCTTGTGGGTAGGCGTAACGCAAAGGCAGATCTGCTTGCGTCCGCAGACACCGCCCCATGCGGCGTTCATGCACTGGGGTTTGCCTTCTTCGTCATAAGCCGCCAGCATCAGGACCGGCATAGGGTAGATGAAGGTTTTTTCAGTAAAATTCTTTCTCATTTGTCTGTCTCCTTGTTAGTGATTACGGAAGTATTATAGCACATGGCCGCAACTGCATATTCCAAGAAAAAAGTGGTGGGAACTCACCACTTCTTACTGAGTATATGCCGCACGGCGCCTTCGTACAGGGGTCGTGTGTCAAGTATCTCATATCCGGAATCAAGCAGATTGTTCAGGCTGTATTTATTGCCGGGAGCAATCGTGACCAGAGATTCCGTGGCACCTGCTTTTTTTGCCTCTTTCTCACGGAGTGTGACGAAGTATTTCTGAAGACCAAATCCGCGGTAATCGCTGTCGACCAGTGATATTTCAAGAGAAACACACTGTTTCTGTCTTTCCTCCGGGTAACCCACATAGGTGCCGTAGTTTCTGTAGGATACGCGGTTTGCGATCATCATCGTAAAAGCGATGAGTTGATCATCATGGTATGTCCCGAAACAGTAGTCTTCGAGAAGTGATTCGTGGATATTTTCCTCGCTCACAAGAGCATAAAGTCCCGGGTCGCACATATCCTCGTATACCTTGAGCTGCAGCTTCATTATGTCAGAGAGATCGGCCTCTGTACATCTGCGGATCAGGAAGTCCATCTTCTGACCCGTACTCCGGGACAAAGTTACAATCTGCGAAAAATGACACATACTTTGCCTCCTGGATTGATTCTTCAAATATGTTCAATTGAAATTCTTCTATAGTATAACGCATTAAAGTGTAAAATAAAACAGAAATATTTCTATTTTCATGCTATAATGAATTCACGCATGAAAAGGAACGGAGGTTTTACTATGATCGAAATGCCTTATACGATCGAATTGCTGAACGGACGCGGAGAGCCGACTACGTTCACCATCCGGGAAGCTGATATCAATGATTTTGATACGTTTATGGAACTGCAGGACATCATCATGGCCGCACTCCCTGATCCGGATATTTACGCACCATTTACAGAAGAAGAGACAATTGACCAGCTGAAGAACGACTGCTGCTGGCTTGCTTATGCGGAGAATGGGGATCTGGCGGGAGTATCTGTTCTGAAACCGAGCAACAGAGAAGACCAGAGCTACAATTACGGCCACTACTTTGACTACGATGAAGAGCATCTCAGGCGTACAGCATCCTTCGACATGACCATGGTCGTCCCGAAGTACCGCGGACACGGACTGCAGAGACTGTTCAACAAGATCCGCATCGCAAAAGCCATTGAACTAGGTGCGACAGAGGGGATTACGTCCATCTCGCCGGAGAATCCGTACAGCTACAACAACTTCCTGATCTGCAACTGGGAAATCGCCGACCGCAGAAAACTCTACGGCGGC
>CACYBO010000216.1 GCA_902772685.1 uncultured Eubacteriales bacterium
CCTACTTATAGAAGATTGTGACCGTCACTTCTCTGTTAGGCGCAATGACGCATCTCACGTACCAGTTGTACGCACGTGCAGTGGACATTCCCTTTATGTTGTCATATGTCGTTTTCACGTAATCCGGTTTGTTCTGTATCAGGAAGATGAATTCCATCTTCTTCTTTCCGCCAAAAGAAAGGACATAATCCGCAAAGCTTCGGACCATCTCGCTGATTTCGGCTTCCTTTTTTCTCTCGATGCCCGTGACGGCAATCCAGCTTTTAGCTTCCGCTCGCGAAACTACGCTGTCTCCCTTCCCGTTCAGCTTGTACAGTTCTGTTCTGACCAGATATGAGGCGGTGTCCGGCATGATTTCCTTCAGGCCTTCCGAGAAAGTCTCTTCCAGGTCATATTCCCCTGTTTTTTTGATATAGTCGTCCAGATAGGTCACGCCGTCTTCCGCCGTGATCCTCTGCACAGTGATAAGCGGCTCCGGTTTTCCTTCCCGGTATGCCAGTATCCATTCATCCCCGGTTCCGGGCTCTGTTCCTGCATAATCGTAGTAATGGAATACTTCGCCAAAGGATGAATCCAGATAGTCCAGCATGTCCTCAATCGAGGACAGAACGGCTTTCTGCCTGTCCGATAAAGCACTGTAAGAGCTTCCTTCGCCTCTCCTGGCCAGAATCTCTGCCTGACGCTCCGTAAGAGGCTCCTCTTCCACTGTCGTTTCCACCGGTTCCGGTACCGGGGGTGTTTCTTCTCTGCCGGTAGACATGCGTATGACAAGAAACAGGACGAGAACTGCTGCCAACCCGTACCGTATCATCCGCCCCGCCGGCATCTTTTCTGCTGTTTCCTTTATCTTTCCTGCCGTCTTCCCTATCCGGTCCGCAAATGTCTTTTTTGTTTCTGTCACCGTCTGCGGCGATTCGTTTTCTGTCTTCTGCATAAATTTGAGGTCTCCATTATTTTTCTGTGTTCCGCGGTTTTTTCTGTCGGTTCTGCTTTCCGATTCCTGTTTCCTTCTCTCTATATAATATGACCGCAAATCACAAAATCGAACAGCAGTACTGTCATCTACGCGTGTTTTTCTGTCTTCGATAAAAAACGGCGCGCCTGCATTGCAGGCGCGCCGTGCTGCGAAAATATATTTTTTTTCTTATGCGAGTTCGAGTTCCTTCTTCTGTACAGCATAGGCCATGATGCCGGGGTGCTTTCTCAGCTTTTCCTGACTGATACGCACGATCTTCTTCACTCTGTGTACTTTCAGCCCCTGCACTCGCGCGATATGGGCATAACTGCTATCTCTCTTTCCGTGTACCTCCTTCCTGTTTTCTCCCGTCAAACAATAATCTTCTGATACATTCGCGTAAGCGGAGAAGACGGCCCATTCTTCTTTCGTCAGAACGTCCCTTGCTGCTTTCATAAGAGTACGCTTGCAGTCTTCCTTCAGAGCCTCTTCCTCGGGATTGATCTCCTCGTCGCTGCTCCAGACATCCTCTTCCGGATCGAGCTCCGCTTCCTTATCTTCTTTCAGCCATCCGTTCTTACGCAGCCACTTGCGGACAGTCTCATAAGCGTAGGACTTGAAATAGGTGGTAGGTGCGGCCCGTACCGGATCATAGTGGGAGTGGAGGATGCGTTCCAAAAACATAAGGACCATTTCACTATCGAGATCTTCCCAGTCTTCTCTGCTCAGAGTCATCTGACCGCAGAAGCGGTTCTCGATCGTCCGGAAATAACGCTGCATCCGGAGATAAAGCTCCGCAAGGATATTTCCCTCTTCCTCTCCGATCTTCATAATGTAATTGCTGTGCGTGTCAGCGAGACCGCTTTCGGGCATGGCGTCCCACATGTTATGCAGGCGCGTCAGTTCGTAAATGAAGATGATCTGCTGCTTGGTGTAGCTGTTTTCCGAAAGCCTCTTCAGGATTTCTTTGTTTCTCGCATTCATCCCGTTCCGATCGCTTTGAGATTTGATCCACTGCTTGATACGTTCGCTTGCGTACTCTGCTTTTTCCGCAGTGGAGCTAAGCATTACATTGTTGGTTATCATGGCTGTTCCTCCTCTGCTCGATATAACATCAGTTCGAACTTATGTTCGATTTCTGTCCACAATATACTCCAAACATTTGTTCTTGTCAAGCATCATTTTTTAGTCTTTTTGGCCATTATAGACCGTTTGTCTATATGCCCTAAAACGCACGGACAGCAGGCTTCCGCCTGCTGATCCTTCCTGTTGCAACGCAAAATAAGTTTTGAAAAATAATCTAGTCGACGCTGAAACGCTGCGACAGTCCTCCCAGGACATCCTCATAGACGACATAAGCACCATATTCCTTCAGCCCCAGCTCCTTGGCATATTTTCTGACGACATCCTTGATTTTGAACACGTCGCAGTCTTCATCATCGTTTCGCAAAAAAACGCAGGGAGGCGCCGTTTTGTTCCCTACCATCCAGACAAAGCTCAGCCCGGTTTCGCTCCTCATTACCCTTGCGACAGCAGCGCCGAATCCGTAGTAGCCTGTTTCCGGATCTTCCA
>CACYBO010000217.1 GCA_902772685.1 uncultured Eubacteriales bacterium
AACAACAAAATTTAGTCTGAATAATCTAGAATTCGGTCGATATTTCATTCAATTCTTTGTTCTGTTACACTCGGGACGTACCAAAAATAGGAAAGAGGTTTTTTATGGCTGAAATTATTGTATTTATAGGATATTTTGCCATCCTGTTCATTGTAGCGTTGATCTTCTTCTTCAACGGAAGCAACCAGAATGACAAGGATTACTTCCTTGGAGGAAGAACGATGGGACCTTGGGTCGCAGCAATGTCGGCACAGGCGTCAGACATGTCCGCATGGCTCCTCATGGGACTTCCGGGATCTGTTCTGGCATTTGGATTCGGACAGATCTGGATCGGAATCGGCCTGGCGCTGGGAACGGCGGCCAACTGGATCTTCTGCGCCAAGA
Organism: uncultured Eubacteriales bacterium; assembly: GCA_902772685.1. Taxonomy (GTDB): domain Bacteria; phylum Bacillota; class Clostridia; order Peptostreptococcales; family Anaerovoracaceae; genus Lentihominibacter. The sequence goes on from CACYBO010000217.1 coordinate 385, forward strand.
GGCTCAGAAAATTCAGTAAGGTGTCAAACGACTCCATCACACTGCCGCAGTATCTGACCAACCGTTTTGCGACGAACAACAAGGCGCTGCAGGTAATCTGCGCAATCATCTTCCTGATTGCATTTACCGTCTATGTTGCATCAGCGTTTGTTGCGGGAACATCCGTATTCACCATGCTCTTCCCGGCGATGCCGGAGAGCACAGCGATGATTCTCTTCGCGCTCATTATCGTCGGATATACATTCCTGGGCGGATTCAGGGCAGTCTGCTGGACGGACTTCTTTCAGGGCATCCTTATGCTGCTGGCACTGCTCGCCATTCCAATCATCGTAGTGGCTACTCAGAATCTTGATACTGCAGCACTGCAGGTTTCCTACAGCTACGTGGACGCTGACGGATCTCAGGTCGTTTGCGACTTCGGTGCAGGACTGTTCAGTGCTTCCTGGCAGGATGTGGTTTCCGGTCTCGCTTGGGGCCTTGGATACTTCGGCATGCCGCATATCCTCGTCCGTTTCATGTCCATCGAAAAGCCTTCCCAGATGTATAAATCAGCAGCAATTGCGATTATCTGGGTCGTGCTCGCCATCGGCGGCGCATGTTTGGTTGCCTATCTGGCCAGAATGGTCATGGCGGAGGAACTGCTGACAGTCGGCGCACAGAAGACCGTATTCATCGCCATGGCGAGGAGATTCTTCCCGCCGGCCATCGCAGGTTTCCTGCTTGCGGCGATTATGGCTGCATCCGTTTCCACGGCTGACTCGCAGCTGCTGGTTGCGTCCAGCTCTTTCACAGCGGACATCTATAAGCCGATCCTCAGGAAGAAGGCAAACGACTGGGAGACGCTCATGGTCGGAAGAATCGCGGTTGTTATCGTAGCGATTATCGCGTTCCTGCTGGCATCATCCAAAGGCTCAGGCGCCCAGGCGATCATGAACCTGGTAGAGAATGCGTGGGGCATCTTCGGCGCGGCCTTCGGACCGGTCGTGATCTTGTCGCTATTCTGGAGACGGTTCAACTATGCCGGCGCATGCATCGGCGTTATTGTCGGCGCAGCCGTGGATATCATCTGGCTCTTCTGCCTGCCGTCCACAGGCGTTTATGAACTGTTCCCGGGATTCGTTGCAGGCGCTATCGCTGCGATTATCGGCACACTGGTCACAAAGGAGCCGCCAAAGGCAGTCACCGATATCTTTGACAAAGCCACAGCACCGGACTACGACGAATAAGAACAGGGTTTACACCCGCAATTCAGAACATAAGAAAAGGGCTGCCGGATGGCAGCCCTCTTATATTGCTTTTGCATGATCTACATCCACTGCTGGAGGTCGACGGCGTCGTCGATGTGGGATGTGTCGCCGGTGATCTGGCGCCGGATGTTCTGCATTTTCATGTCCAGTTCAGCGCCGGTGGTCGCGCATTCCAGCAGTTCCTCTACGAGACGGTCGTTGATGTCCGCCGGCAGCTCTTTTTTGTACTTGAGTTTGTGCTCCAGGCTGGCCCAGAAGTCCATCGCTATGGTACGGAGCTGAACTTCGACCTTCATATCGCGCTTCTCGTGCTCCAGGAAGATCGGAACGGAGATAATCAGGTGGAGACTGCGGTAGCCGTTCGGCTTCGGATTCTTGATATAGTCCTTGCAGTCGATAAGCTTGATGTCATCCTGCTGCAGGATGCAGTCCGCCACGATATAGATGTCTTCCGGAAAACCGCAGATAACACGGATTCCTGCGATATCCTCAATTTTATCCTGAATATCTTCAAACGTAGGCGCGACATTGTACAGATGGGACTTTGCCACAAGGCTGTCGATGGTTTTGAGCCTTGATTTGATGGTCTCAATCGGGCTGTACTCACGGGTCAGTTCGAATTCGGCGTTCAGCACTTTGAGCTTTGTTTCAATTTCCATCAGGGCGCACTCATAGTAGGTCATGAGTGTCTCAAGATCCTTGCCGTTCTTTTCGAATAACTTGATATATTTATCTGTACGCAGCTGTTCAAACTGCATTTTTTTCTTCTTTTCGTCGATAAAATCGCGTATGTTCATATTCATTTTAATACCCTCTTTAATGTTCTCTCTGTTCCAACAATTCCCACAATTATTATAACACAGCCAGAGGAGATTATATGACAGCAGTGTGAAAAGAACAAGAGTAAACACGACTGTTTTTGCGTGTTTTTTTTGCTATGCTTATGAGTGCTTTGGATATATAATGATTTCAGTGACATAAAACGAAAGGCAGGAAGATAGAGACAATGCTGACGAAGAAGGAAATACGTAAGGCGGTACTGGCGGAACGCAGCGCACTGGATGAAGAGACGGTTGCGCTGGCGTCACAGGTCATATGCCGCAGAATACTTGATATAGACGCATATGAAGAGGCGACGGACGTTTGCCTTTACATGCCGATGAAGAATGAAGTGGATGTGCTTCTCCTGGCGGAGCAGGCGGAGGCCGACGGCAAACGCGTATGGGTGCCGAAGGTCGTGAAGAAGACGACGGGCACGGGCGCAGATAAGGAAGCGGGTGAGATGGTTTTCAACCGGTTCACAGGACTGGGCGAAGAGGATATCATCACCGGTGCCTACGACATCCGCGAATCCCGCTCCGAAGAGATTCTGGAGCCGGGAGAGGGGACGCTGATCATCATGCCGGGCGCCGTATTCACACCGTGGAAGGACCGCATCGGCTACGGCGGCGGCTTCTACGACAAATTTCTGGATGAGCACCCCCAGTGCAGGACAATCGCGGTCGGATATGATCTTCAGATCGTGGACGAACTGCCGGTGGAGGAACACGACAGGAAGCCTGATTATGTAGTGTGCGAGACGAGTGTATACAGATGAACATACTGGAAACCACAATAAAAACAAGAGAACTCTTCAGCGGTTTTGAACTCTGCAGACTGCAGGAGGAAGAGACGCGAAAGCTCGAAGAGCGGCTCAGGAATAAAAGGATCACCATCGCGGTCATCGGCCAGTTCAAGCGCGGCAAGACGACTCTGATCAACACGATACTGGGTGCGCCGCTCCTGCCGGTTGGCATCGTGCCGATTACAGCAGCAATCACGAGAATCGAATACGCCGAGCCGGCTGCTGCGACTCAGGAGCCGGCGGCCGACGGAAACGGCGAAGCCCCGCATTCCGCTGACAAGGCAACGGTCTACTTCAGAAACGGACTGCACGAGGAGGTGCCGGTCAGCGAACTGCATGCGTACATCAGCGAGCAGGAAAACCACGATAACGAGCGCAACGTG
>CACYBO010000218.1 GCA_902772685.1 uncultured Eubacteriales bacterium
AAAGGAAGACGCACAGAGTGCGTCACGAGATCGCGCGATCAGAGATCGCAATTTAACATAACCGTAAAGCAGCTGCCGTTCCCAGGCTTTGTATTTACATGGATTGTCCCTCCGTGCAGATTCACAATCTTGCGGACCATTGCCAGCCCAAGCCCGTTCCCCTGTGTCTTGTGGCTCGTATCCCCCTGATAGAACTGCTCGAATATATGAGCCGCTGTCTTTTCATCCATACCCGGCCCCTGATCCGTAACAGCCGCCATAATCCTGTCCTCTTTTCGCTGCAGCGTCACTCCAATTACCCCGCCCTCGGGGCTGAACTTGGCCGCATTATCGAGAATATTCAGCCACACCTCCTTAAGGAGCAGCGGATTTCCGTTATATTCCATCTCATCCAGATTGATCTGAAAATCGAGTTCCCTGTCTTTCCACTTCTGCTGTGTGACGAGCACGCTCTGACGAATCTGCTCATCAATTCGGAATACTTCTTTATCCTTGAGAATCGTCTGACTTTCGATGCGGTTCAAGGTGAGAATGTTCGTTGCAAGGTCCGCCAGTCGCCTGCTCTCGTCCCGGATGATCATCAGGAATTCTTTACGTTCCGCCTCCGAAAGATCCTCCTCAATGAGCAGATCCGCAAAACCGCTTATGCTCACGATTGGCGTCTTGAACTCATGGGAGAAATTATTGATGAAGTCCTTTCGAAGGATTTCCGTACCGGAGAGTTCCTCCGCAGCCTTGTTGAAGCTCTGGGCAAATTCTTTAACTTCACGCGGGCGATACGTGCTGTCATCCAAATCAATTCTCACTTCGAAATCGCCCCCGGCTACAACTCATCGAACGCGGTGATAAGGTCCGCGCATTTGTCCTCAAAGGAGACCCGGCTATAAAGTTCATTCCCAGAGGCGTAGAAATCTGCGAAGGCGATCTCTGCAACGCGGAGGACTGTGACAGATTCTTCACTGTTCCGGAAGGTACAAATACAATCTGTATTCACTGCGCAAGCATGGTCACTGTCAATCCGGAGTACAATGAGAAGCTGATCGCCGTCAACGTAGGAGGCACAGAAAATATCATTGCCGCCGCAAAGAATCATCCCGAGTGCAAAAAGCTTGTTTACGTATCCAGTACAGGTGCTATCCCGGAGCTTCCCAAGGGACAGAAGATTAAAGAAGTTACACAGTTCGTTCCCTACGATGATGATAAGGTCGTCGGCTGGTACAGCCGCAGCAAGGCGATCGCAACCCAGAAGGTTCTGGATGCCGCCGCAGAAGGCTTGAACGCCTGCGTCGTACATCCGAGCGGTATTCTCGGACCGAACGATTATGCAATCAGCGAGACGACCGGCACAATCATTAAGATCATGAACGGCGAAATGCCGGTCGGCATGGGCGGCAGCTTCAATCTCTGCGATGTAAGAGACCTTGCATACGGCACAATCGCGGCCTGTGACAAAGGCCGCAAGGGGGAATGTTACATCCTCGGAAATAAACAGGTCACGCTCAAAGAAGTAGCCCAAATGCTCCATACCGCATGCGGATGCAAGCAGCCGCTGTTCTACGTTCCGATTTCCATGGCGTATAAAATTGCGGATTCCATGGAAAAGAAAGCAGCCCGGACAGGTAAAAAGCCGTTGATGACTAAGTTCGCAGTTTATAATCTGGAGAGAAACAATGATTTCGACTACTCAAAAGCTGAAAGAGAACTCGGATATCGCACCCGTCCGTATCTTGAGACACTGACCGATGAGGCGCGCTGGCTTGTAGAGGTAGGTTACATCAAAGGAACCGACAGCATGGCGATGAACAGGCAGAGACAGAAGCAGGATGCAGCATAAAGGAGGGAGAGAAATCTGGTGTTGATTATAGTGTGAGCAAGCACTTTGTCATCTGGTTCGCAAAGACCGATGCGGCAAGATTCGGGGCAAAGAATGTGCGTATTCTCAGTGTGACACCGGGTAATTTCGATACACCGATGGGCGCTTTGGAGAAGGATGAAGCTGGCACTTACCTAAAATTCAATGCAATCAAGCGCAACGGAAAGCCGGAGGAAATCGCAGCCTTGTATGAGATGCTATCAGACGAGCAGCTGGGGTATCTGACCGGAGCGGACATTATCTGCGATGGCGGCTGTATCGCAAGCGGGGCAGGGGCATTTTCAAGGTGATTTTATACAGCTAACGCCGATTGCAGCAGTAATATGGTCTTTGGTGCTTTTTGCATTCACGATTATGGGTTTGATTATGGTGATGTGCGTGCGCATGGGGGATTGGCCTATTTTCCGGAAATTGCGGAAGGAAGTGTTCGATTTGCCAAAGATAAATCGGCGCGGGTCCTTCCGGGATCCGCGCCGATATGTTCATCTTTTATAAGTTTTTTTGGTATGATCCGAAGGATCAGAAACCAATCAGGCTTCCGGAAATCCAGCCGCCGAAGTCCTCGCAGCCAAGTACGTATACTTCATACCAGACATAACCATCTTTCTTCACTGTTCTGCCGGTTGTTCCAACCCAGTCACCATTGTCGAGTTTGCATTTG
>CACYBO010000219.1 GCA_902772685.1 uncultured Eubacteriales bacterium
CAGAACGACTTTCTCGCCGATATTCTCGCTTCTCAGCTGACCGCACATGTGCGTACGCTTGTATACCATTCGTCTATCTCCTTCAGTGTTTTGATGTCTGTTTTACTTCGTAAGTGCGTCGATGATTCCGTCGATTGGAACGCTTGTCTGTTCGCCGGATTCCATATCCTTGATCTGCAGCATTCCTTCGTTAAGCTCGTTTTCGCCGATGATTACTGTCTTCGCAGCGTTGACTCTGTTGGCGAACTTGAACTGGTTCTTGAAATTCCTGCCCATAACGTCCATCTGGACACTGATGCCTTTGAGCCTGAGGTCGTGCATGAGTTTCAGCGCGAAGAGTTTAGGCTGATCGCCCATAAAGGCGATGAATACGTCAGTGCCGGCAGGTTCCGGAATCTCCACCCCGCAGGCTTCCATGGTCATGAGAATTCTCTCCTTGCCCATACCCCAGCCGACGCCCGGTGTGGACGGACCGCCGATTTCCTCAATGAGACCATCATATCTGCCGCCGCCGCAAACAGTTCCCTGCGCGCCTATCTTGGTCGTTACGAATTCAAACGCAGTCTTTGTGTAATAATCCAGACCTCTTACAATCTTCGGATTGACAACATATTTGATGCCGAATGCATCCAGATTTGCCTTGAGCTGCTCAAAGGCTTCTCTGCAGTCATCGCAGAGATAGTCGAGCATCATCGGCGCATCCTTGACCAGTTCCTGGTCGATTGGTGACTTGCAATCCAGTATTCTCATAGGATTTGTATGGAATCTCTCCTGACATGTCGGACAGAGTTCATCGTACTTCGGTTCCAGGAACTTTCTCAGGGCGTCCCTGTGCTTTCCTCTGCACTCAGGACAGCCGACGCTGTTGATCTGCAGTTCAACATCAGTGATCCCCATTTCATTGATGAAATCGTATCCGATGGCGATGATTTCCGCATCGGCCATCATGTTCATGGTTCCGAAGGTCTCAACGCCGAACTGGTGGAATTCTCTGAGCCTGCCGGACTGCGGCTTCTCATATCTGCAGCACGGAATGTTGTAGTACACCTTTGTCGGCTGCGGTTCCGCGTATGTCTTGTGTTCACAGAGAGCTCTGCACACCGGTGAGGTTCCTTCCGGTCTCAGAGTGATGCTCCTGTTACCAAAGTCCTTAAAGGTGTACATCTCCTTCTGGACGATATCAGTCGTATCTCCAACACCTCTCTGGAACAGCTCAGTATGTTCGAATATTGGGGTTCTGATCTCCCTGAATCCGTATCTTCTGCATATCTCTGCGAATTTCTCCTCAATGTAGTGCCATTTGTAGACCTGATCCGGCATTGCGTCTTTTGTTCCCTTAGGTGCATTTGTTAACATGTTAGTTCCTCCTGTTTATATGAAAAATCCTCTTCTTTTTCTCTCTATCATCTCATCGATCCTGTCGATGTATATCTCGTAATTTGAGACGTTGGCCACTCTCTCGAGGCGGTTCTCCTCCGGAAAGTAGATCTTGCTGATCCCCCCGGCTCCGAGAGCCAGATTGGACTGGGCTTCCTCCATGATTCTGATGTTGTAGAGTCCCGGTCTGTCATCACTGCAGAACCCTGTGTTCTCCGTATTTCCCGACGTATGCTTCTGACGGTACAGGTAGTACGGTCTGTATCCGCGGGCACGCAGTTTATCATGAGCTTCTGTGAGCATCCTCTCCCTGAGTTCCTCATCTTTGTAATTGAAGTTCTCATCCATCTCTTTGAGCCGTGATGCGCGTTTGACGGCAAGCGTATGCAGCGTGATGTTTCCTGCCCCCAGCCGGATCATCTCATCCAGACTAAAAGCGAAGTCCTCTTCGGTCTCTTCCGGCAGTCCGGCGATCAGATCCGCGTTGATCACTTCCATACCTGCTTTATGAGCCATTTCAAAGGCGTTATAAACATCTTCAACAGTATGCCTGCGCCCAATGAGATCAAGCGTTCTCTGTTTCATCGTCTGAGGGTTGATGCTGATTCTGTCAACACCGTGATCCTGCAGCACTCTGAGTTTCTCTTCCGTAATGGTATCCGGTCTTCCTGCCTCCACTGTGTACTCTTTTACACCGCCCAGTGCAAAAGCATCACTGACTTTGTTGAGAAGACTGTCCAGCTGTGCAGCGCTGAGAGAAGTAGGCGTACCGCCGCCGAAGTAAAGTGTTTCAACGCTGCAACCCGCAGCCTTCGCAGCTTCTCCCGCAAAGGCAATTTCCCTGCTGAGAGCCTCCAGATACGGTCCCATCGCGTTCTGGTCCACCTGATTGCTTGTGAATGAGCAATAGAGGCATCTGGTAGGACAAAACGGAATACCGACATATACGGAAAGACTCTTCAAAGCGGGTTTTCCGGCCTTTTCACGCTGGTAGTTCAGAATATCGCAGACCAGATCCGCCTTGCTCTCATGGACCAGATACTTTTCCATGAGGGTCTTCTTCGGGTCATCGCCTCTGTCCAGAATCTCGCCGGCAAGTTTGACCGGTCTGATCCCTGTCAGAACACCCCACTTGGGGCTTTTGCCTGTCGCATCAGACAAATCTGCGTAGATCTGTCTCTTGACCGCTTCCCGGTCCCCTTTGAAGTCATATGTGAGGATGGATTCTCCTGTTTCCCCATATTCTGACGGCTGGAGAAATTCCTTGATCAGTTCCTCATAAGGACTTGTATTTTCAATGTTGTTGAATATGAATCTATACAAATGGGTTGTGCTCTTTCTCGAATCCTATATTCGTAGGACCCATGTGTCCGGGGAATACCTGTGTTTCATCAGGCAGAGGCCAGAGTTTTTCATGAATCGCCTGTTCCAGTGACTTAAAGGAACAGCCTGGGAAGTCAGTTCTGCCGATGGAAGCCTGAAACAGCGTGTCTCCGCTGAACAAGGTGTTTTCATCAGGAATGTAGATGCACATACCGCCCGGTGAATGACCCGGCGTGAACAGAAACCTGAGATGCAGACCGCAGGCATCCATCTCCTCTTCATCATCAACATAGATATCCGCATCGATTGCAGTCGGCTGTCCGAACTGACGGCTCATGTTGAAGTTCTCATCACCCAGCATTTCCTTCTCATTGACGTTAGCGATGACCTTCGCGTCAGGAAAATCGCTCTTAAATCCCTCGACGCCCATGATGTGGTCCGCGTGACCATGGGTTAAGATAATATATATTATGTCTATCCCCATCTCCTTGATTTTAGCGGCGATTCCGCTGTTGTAGGAGCCTGGATCGACTAGAAATCCCTTCATTGTATCCTCGTTGAACACGAGGTATGTGTTTGTGCCTATGGCACCTGTCGGTATATTGTAGACCTGCATATGTTATTCCTCTTAACTAAAACAGTTTGTGGCTTTCCAGCAGTATGGTAACCGGTCCGTCATTCGAGATCCTGACCATCATCTCCGCCTGAAATACTCCTTCTTCAACATGAATACCCTTTTCTTCTATCCGTTCAATGACTTTGCGGTAAAGGGCGTCTGCCTCTTCGGGCCTTGCTGCCGTGAAATAACTCGGTCTGTTGCCTTTGCGCACATCTCCCAGAAGAGTAAACTGGGATACGGCCAGAATTTCTCCTCCTATATCCTGAACGCTGAGGTTCATGACGCCGTCTTCATCATCAAATACCCTCAGCGCGGATACTTTCTTCGCGATATATTCAGCGTCCTTTTCTGTATCTCCTTCTTCGACGCCGATGAGGACCATGAGGCCCTTTCCGATTTTGCCGGTTACTGCATCATCTACCGTAACGCTGCTCTCGGTTACTCTCTGTACAACTGCTCTCATCGATATTCTATCCTTTGTTTCTATACGCTTCCAGAATGCCCGGAATGCCTTTGAAGGAACGACAGATCTTTTCGATCTGATTCCGGTTTTGTATCATCAGCGTCAGGTTAATTCTGACCGTTTCGTCCTTATTTGCTCTGGCATTCAGCCCAATGATCCTCACATCCATATCCTCACAGACTTTGGATATGCTGGAGAGCATCCCCTTCTGATCCTTCGCAATGATGCTGATTTCACCGTCATAGGATTTATCCAGCAGCTGCGGATCCCAGCTTACCTGTATGAGTCTCGCCTTTTCCTCGTCATCGAGGGCCTTGATGTTGTCACAGTCTGTTCTGTGAACCGTGATTCCTCTGCCCTTTGTGATATATCCGATTATTTCATCTCCCGGAACAGGAGTGCAGCAGCGGGCGATGCTGATCATCAGGTTGTCGACCCCCTCAACCACAACGCCTGTTTCAGAATCGGAAGTTCTGAACTGGTCGATGCGTTTCTGCGTCTTTTCACTGATTTCATTGAGGTCGTCGATAAGAGACTTATTCTTTTCCTCTGTTTCAAGCTTCTGCCGGTCATCTTCGTAGCTCTGAAGGAGGTTTGCCACCTTAGTCTGGAGATTTCCTCCGTAGCTGAGCTGATTATACAGATCATCACTGTCCTTGAAGCCCAGCTCCTTGACGGCTTTGTTGATATATGCGTTCGTCATGAGCACCTTAGGGTCATAGCCTTTTTTTCTAAGGTACTGCGTGAACAGATCTTTGCCCTTATCGACAGCGTCGTTCTTGTTTTCCCTCTTGAGCCACTGCCGGATCTTGTTTCTGGCGGAACTGCTCTTGGCTATCTTGAGCCAGTCTATGCTGGGGCCGGCTGCATTCGGTGATGTGACGATATCAACGATATTGCCGTTTTCAAGTGTATGGTCGATTGTGACCATCTTGCCGTTTACTTTGGCTCCTACGCACTTGCATCCAACATCAGTATGGATTTTGAAAGCAAAGTCAAGCGGCGTAGCACCTGCCGGCAATTCTATGACATCTCCCTGCGGTGTGAAAACGAAAACCTGATTGGAAAAGAGATCCATCTTGAGGGATTCCATGAACTCTTTCGGGTCATTGACATCTTTTTGCCACTCAAGAGCCTGCCGGAGCCAGCTCAATTTGACCTCTTCTTTATCGCTGGCGACCCCCTCTTTGTACTTCCAGTGCGCAGCGATACCGTATTCTGCAATACGGTGCATTTCCTGCGTTCTGATCTGGATTTCAAATGGCCTGCCTTCATCACTTATGACCGTAGTGTGGAGAGACTGATACATATTCGGTTTCGGCATGGCGATGTAATCCTTGAATCTTCCCGGTATCGGCGTCCACATTGTGTGGACCAGACCGAGAGCGGCATAGCAGTCTCTGACAGTATCCACGATGATTCTCACTGCCATAAGATCGAATATCTCATCAAGATTCTTATGCTGGTAATTCATCTTCTTGTAGATGCTGTAGAAGTGCTTGGATCTGCCGTATGTCTCATTCTTGATTCCGATTTCATCAAGAGCCTTGCTGATTTCATCGACAACCTTGTTGATAGCGTTCTCCCGCTCCCCTTTACGCTGACTGATCTGCTCCGCGAGATCATAATAAGCGTTCGGTTCAAGGAATTTTAACGCAATGTCCTCGAGTTCCATCTTCATGGAATAGATACCGAGTCTTGCCGCCAGCGGAGCATAGATATCCAGCGTTTCCTGGCATTTCTCAATGATTTTCTCATGAGTCATATAGTTTATGGTTCTGAGATTGTGCAGTCTGTCCGCCAGTTTGATGATGAGAACTCTGATATCTTTTGACATAGCAAGGAACATCTTACGGAGATTCTCCGCCTGACGTTCCTCCTTGCTTTCAAATTTCAGGGCGCTCAGTTTGGTAACGCCGTCAACAAGTTCCGTTACTTCCCCGCCGAACTCCTTCTCCATTTCTTCCATGGTGTATGAAGTGTCTTCAATGACATCATGCAAAAGCCCGGCTGCAACAGTCTCACTGTCCATTCCGAGTTCAGCCAGTATTTCGGCAACCGCGACGGGATGTATCAGATATTCCTCGCCTGATTTTCTCAGCTGGTTTCTGTGCATCTCCTCAGCCACATCGTAGGCCTTTGAGATGAGATCCATGTCGTAGTTTGGATTGTATTGTTCAATTGTGCTGAGGAATTCTCTCTTGGTCATAATTGCTTACAGTCTGAATGTGTCGTCCTGCTCTTTCGGCTCTTCCTTCTTCTGAGCGCCCTTCACATAGCGTTTGGAGCGCTTCTTGTTGACTTCTTGCTTCGGATCCGGTTTTTTCGCCTTTGGTGCCGCAGCCGTTTCCGGTGCTTTTGCTGTCTCTTCAGCAACTGCCTCAGGTGCCTGTTCCGCAGTCTCAGGAGCCTCTATCTTCTTTGGTACGTAAGGCTTGCCTTCTTTCTTGGCCTTTTTCTTTGCCTTCTTCTCCGCTTCCTTGATCTGTCTCTGATATTCTGTCGTTCTTCCTCTTCTGCCCAGTTCATAGAATACCGGTGAACATACGCAGATGGAGGAGTACGTTCCGGCCAGTACGCCGACCATCAGCGGGAATACGAACTCTCTGATGGCTTCTCCGGCAATAATGACGATCGGTACCATGACGATCAAAGTAGTGAGAGATGTCATCATGGAACGTCCGAGGGTCTGGGTGATACTCTGGTCGATGGTTTCTTTCAGAGTTCCCCTCTTCATATACCTTATGTTCTCTCTTATACGGTCGAATATTACAATGGTATCGTTGATGGAATAACCAACAACTGTCAGGATGCCCGCAATGAACGGGTTGTCTACCGTGATTCCGAATATAGCGTAGAATGATATAACGATCAGAACGTCATGGAGTACACCGAGCATAGCCGCACCTCCAAACTTCCACTCACGGAACCTGATCCTGATGTATATCATCATACATAAAGCGGATATGATGATTGCGAGTATTGCGTTATTCCTGAGTTCCTTTCCAACAGACGGACCGAAGTATTCCTGGGTGACAACATTATCATCGCCCTTAACGCCAAACTCCTTGTTGACTGCGTTGATTACTTCTGCACGGTGCGCTTTATCAAGGGACTCGATGGTCCTGATTACAATCTGGTCATTGTTTTCACCGGCGTATATGATCTGCGGATCAAGATCGAACTGCTTAATGGCGTTATCAACCTGCGAAATTTTGACCTGCTTTCCCATGTCCAGCTGAATCATCGTACCGCCGGTGAAGTCGATACCGTAGTTCAGACCTCTGATCAGACCGAACGCCAGACCTATAATCAGAATACCGGCGGAGATGCAGTAGAAAATCTTTCTTTTGTCCATGAATCGGATCACATTGGTCAGATGGAACGATGCAGTTCCATCCTGTTTAATGCCGAAGTAGGACTTCTTTGCGAATTTGTCGCTGCCCGCCATCAGCTTCACGTAAAGCTGGGTAATAAATACTGCAGTGAAAATGCTGACGATAATACCTACCATGAATGTGTAGGCGAAGCCTTTAACAGCGCTGGTGCCGATTTCGTAGAGGATAACTGCTGCAATCAGTGTAGTGACCTGAGAGTCGATAACTGTGGTCATAGCTCTCTTTGAACCTGTTTCTGTCGCTACACGGACAGTCCTTCCCAGTACGATTTCCTCCCGGATACGTGAGAATATTACAACGTTTGCGTCGACCGCCATACCAATCGAAATGATGATACCTGCAATACCCGGAAGTGTAAGAACTGTTCCCATAGACGCCATGATGTTCAGAATCAGAACGACATAGAGCAGCAGTGCAATATCCGCGCAAAATCCAAGTCCTCTGTATATGAACAGCATGAGCAGAAGGATGATCGCCAGACCAATCAGCCCGCCGATAACACTCATTTCAAGCGCGTTGTATCCAATTGTCGCAGACTGTACGGATGATGTTACTTCTGTAAGTGCAATAGGAAGCGCACCACCATTGATCTGAGCTGCAAGCAGCTGTGCCTCTTCCAGATCAAAATCACCTGTTATCGTACAGCTGCCTCCGAGTATCGGCTCATTAACATTCGGCGCAGAAATAATCTGGTCGTCGAGAACGATAGCGATAGCTCCGCTGCCTACGCCGTCAATAGTCGATGTGACTTCGCCATTGTACGCCTTTGTAGTCGCGTCTCCGAAAGCGTCGGCGCCTTTTCTGTCAAACTGAAGGTTGACCGCGTAGCCTGTCGACTGGTCATCCCTGGCAGCTTCCGCCTTCTTAACATTATTTCCTTCAAGCACAACCGTTCCGTCTGCAAGCATGAACTGCAGTTTCGCAGTTTTACCGATCAGTTCTATCGCCTCTTCAGGATCTTCAACTTCAGGAATCTCAACCCTGAGCCTATTCTGTCCTTCTATGGTTATTGTAGGCTCTCCGAGACCGTTTGCATTAATACGGTTTTCGATAACCGTCTGCGTCTGCTCCATCGCTTCACGGAGTTCTTCATCGGTCATTCCCTGAATGTCCTTCTCATTAGCCTCCATAACAACATAAACACCGCCCTTAATATCAAGACCAAGACTCATCCGGTCTTTCAGCGGTGTAATAGGGCCTACACCTGTAACTGTAACGAGCCATCCGAAGACGACGCATAAAACAATAAATACAGCCAAAATCTTTCTGAATGTGTAACTCATCTAATCCTCCGGTTTTTAAAAATAAAAATCCATTAAATTATTCATAGTATTATACTATTTTTTACCATTGCGAACAAGCCTTAAAACGTTGATTTTTCAGTAAACGTTACATTATTTAGCAATAAAAACGCCGCATCGGTAAACGATGCGGCGGTCTTTGACCTGAAAGATGTCTGAAGCTATTATTCTTCCGCCTTTTCGGCAACGTCCTCGGCGATATCCTCCGCTGCTTCAACAGCCTCTTCTGCAGCCTTTGCAGCTTCCTCAGCGATATCCTTTGGCTCTTTCTCTGCTTCTGCAGGAACTGCCTCTTCAGCCTCTTCCACAACTGCTGCCTTTTTCATCCTCTTAGGCTTTGCTTTTCTTGCTTCCTGCTTTTCAGCATCGGCAACTTCATCGTAATCTTCAACAGATGCCTTGGTTACATGACCGGAACCCTGTTTTACGACCTTTGATACAGCCCATCTCATGAATTCCATCTTAACCTTGTCAGGTCCGACCTGAACAACGATGGATTCCTCTTTAGTCTTTACGACCTTGCAGCAGAGTCCGCCGATCGTTACAATCTCGTCTCCTACCGCAATGCTGGCTCTCATTTCTTTGGTTTCTTTTTCTCTCTTCTTCTGCGGTCTGATCATTAAGAAGTACATAACTGCGAACAGAAGTACCAGAATCAGAATTGAAAACATTGAACTACCCATTTATTAATTCCTCCTGTTGATTTATGAATGTGCTGCGGAATGCATTATTTATGGTGCCGGCTGTGGGGGTCGAACCCACACGGTGTCGCCACCACGGGATTTTGAGTCCCGCACGTCTGCCAATTCCATCAAGC
>CACYBO010000220.1 GCA_902772685.1 uncultured Eubacteriales bacterium
GATTGTAACCTTGTGGTCAGCATCGTCGTATGTGATGCCTTCCAGGTCGCCCGGCTTTTCACGAATCGTATAGGTATAGATGCCCTCATTCGGGAATGAGATCTCTCCGAACGATACTTCGTCGCTGTCTGAAACTGTAACCTCTGTTTTCTCCGGCATCGGGAATGTCTCATCATCAGCGGTCAGTTCAAATGTGAAGCTGTCACTATCCTTCCAGTCCCTTCCTTTGAGAATCTTTGACGCTTTGATCTCTGCTTTTGCAGCATCTTCCTCGATGCGTGTATTCGGAAGATCATAGAGCCCTTCTTCATTCAGTTCGACAACTTCGCCTTTGCTGTTCTTTACTGTGATCTGCGTGTCTGTTGAGACAACGGCGTAATAGCCGTACCCCCCTAAGTTCTCGTCTGCATTAAACTCAAATGTAACTTCGTCCAGAGCCAGATCAAAGGACAGATCCAATATCTTGCCGGCTTCCAGACCACCCCAGATATAGCCGTTGGCGTCGCCTATCTGGTTCCCGTCTGCATCCGTCTTGATGTACTCCCCATTCCTGTCTCTCAGACGCAGGTAATCATATCCGTCTTCCGTCTGGTACCGAAGATCAACATGGATCTTTTCGGGACTACCCGGGACTTGGATTGTATCCCTGTATAATCCACTCGGATACTCTCCTGACGCTACACCGTTATTATCGATGTTCTTCGTCTTGGAAACTTCCTTAAAAGTAACCACATCAACTGTCCATGGGCTGTCCTCCGCTTCATACGGATACGGAGCTTTTGTTTCGGTCAGGGTATAGGATCCTGTCTCCAGATCATCGAACGCCGCAATGCCGTCGATTCCCGTGACGACAGTCTTGGAATAGTTGCTTGTATCACCGCTGCCCTTAAGTGTAAACTCCGCCTTCTCGAGCGGGCTCTTCGTTTCCGAGTCAACCTTGCGGAATTGCAGTCCGGCCGAGGAAATGACGCTGTCGAAGATGTTGATGCCGCGGCTCTCTTCATCATAGACATCTTCCTCGCCGCAGATGATTTCGCCGTCAGAAGTGAGTTCGAACTTCAGGTCAGACCGTTTGTAGTAGCCTCTCGGCGCACTCGTCTCTCTGATGATGTACTTACCCGGCTCCAATGCGACACTGTGCGGTTCACCGTTACTTACCCAGCTTTCAATGGTCCTGTTCGCCTGGTCCAGCAGTTCCATCGTTGCACCATCAATCTGCTGATCTGTGTTCAGCTTTTTCTTCATGAGCTGAACTTCATATTTTTTTGATGCTGAATTCACAAACTCAGCACCATCGCTGTCATAAATCGCTGTGCAGAGGAGCTCATCGCTTTCGTGGTCATCATAAATCGTGACCGTGACATCTTCACTGTGCCTGTCATAGTTGTACTGCGGATCATCGCCGATCACTTCGCGGATATGGTAATTCACATATCCCAGATTTGCCGGTGTGTAATGAATCGTGTCAAATACGACATTGCCGTCCGCGTCATTCGATTTAACCTGCAGCACATTGTTCTTCGCATCGAGCAGTTCGAAGGAGAATTGTCCTGCTTCAAGTTCCTGATCAGGAACGTCCAGCGTCTTCTTCGCGCGGAGGGTGATGCTTCCCTTCTTCTCATCATCTGTGAAGGTCACTGTAAGAACCTGCATGTTCTTTGTAATTTCTACCGTCTGCGATACCGGCGTCGGAGGCTTATGTCCTTCCGGAGTTTTTGTTTCCTCAACCGTGTAGGTTCCCAGCGGGAGATCCTGCTTGCCGGTCATCGCCACTCCAGCGTCGTTTGTCACGAGTGTCTTGACTACATTACCATCGGAATCTTTGATTGCAAACTCTGCACCGACGAGCATCTTGCCTGTATCTGACTTCTTAAGGATGCTTACTCCTCCGCCCTCATAAGTCTCGTCCTTCTTATCAAAGTAGATCATCTCTTCTTCGATAGTATCGTCACCTTGTTTGCGCCAGCCATCAGTGACGATTACGTTTGGATCTGTAATCTCAAAATGATATACCCAGTCGGAGAGTTCATATCCTGCAGGCGGATTCGTCTCCTTCACTGTGTATTTGCCCAGCGGCAGCCCTTCCTCATGGTCTGTTCGGCAGGCGTAAGCTGTCCCGTTTGCACCTGTTACTATCGTCTGTACCTCATCACCATTCTCGTCGTAGATGGTGAACTCGGCACCGGCAAGGTTCTCTGAGCCATTTTCATTCTGCTTCCTGATGCATACGCCGCCGTAGATGTCATCATCCATGCCCATGATAGAGAGCAGGTTCTGCTTGGACGGATCCCATGATTCATAGAGGAAAAGCACATATTTCCCTTCAATATTTGAATAGCGTTGGCCTACCAGTTCGTTATAAGCCGCGAGCATATTCCCTTCGTACAAACCTGGACCCGCCGGCTCATCATATCTATCCGTAAAGTCCCACACGGCGTTCTGTGTGATCTCCATATATTCCTGATCGGATAGCCCATACTTGCTCATGATCCCCGCGGCATCGTTTGGCCAGCCGTAGTAGATCAGTGTGATCAACGCCTCTCTCATAGATGAACCGAGCGGTGCAAACCCATGAACGCTGCCCTGCGCTTCTGTACACAGCAGTTTTTCGATCACAGTGTCATCCTCAGCCAGCACTCTATCCAGTTCCTCACCGACACCGAATCTGTTGAGGTTCAGACAATAGCCCTTGAACTTATCATCCGGAGAATGAACCTCCCATAGATTGGTCTGCCCCAGGCTTCCGTCTGTACGGTAGTAGTGACCTTCCGGCATATTTCTTATCCATGTGCCCGAATATGCAAGGCTGTTCGCTGCCGTGTATCCGCTGGTTAACTGTGATCCTGAAAGCGTCATGCCGTCCTCAACGTGAGTCCAGCTCCCGCTGAGCGCTGTATAACTATTTAAACGTACATTCGGTCCGAGGATCAGCTTTTCAAGTGTAGTGCATCCCACGAACATGTTCTGAACATTATACGGCCAACTGCTTTGTGTCATGTCAAAGCTGCTTAGATCCAGCGTTTTTACTTTGGAACACCCTATGAACATCCCACAAAGACTTCCATAGCCTCCATCTGAAGATGAAGTACATCTCCTTACATTGAAATGGCTCACATCCAATTCTTCAAGCGAGGAGTCATAAATGAACATGCAGTACATGCATTTTACATTAGAAGTGTCGAATCCGCTTACATCCAGTTTCGATAAACTGGTGCAATTGGCAAACATAGCCTCCATGTCTGTTGCCTTGGAAGTATCAAATGGCGCTGCGTCAATGAACGTTGCCTTTGTAAAGCCATTGAACATATAGCTGGAATCAGGATTGGTATAAGGATGTGTGTCCTCAGACCAGTAATAGATGGTACCGTTGTCATACCAGGAGTAAATCGGGGTCTCAGATGTTGAAGAGGAAACCGTTCTCGTGGTGACCCCTTCCGGAAGAGAGTCCCCTTTATACTGTCTGATTTCCTTTACATTATCTCTGCTTCCGGCCAGCGAAGTCCACGCATTCCGGACATTAGAGCCCGTATCAAACGTCGCGCGCTCCCCGGCTGCATACGCAACTGATGAAAAAATAAAGACGAGCAGGAATAACACTATACCTGCCCGTATCGCTTTTCTGCTTTTACTGCCGTACATAACTACTATCCTTCTTTAACTGCTTTTGTACGAAAAAACAAATAGTTTGTGAATATTATATCACAGTCAGACAATTCTCTCAATCCCTTTGAGTAGCTTGTTTTGCGCAAGTCATTGATTCAATTGGTAACTCCATAGGTGATCATTTCTTTCTGGTTTCTATCGCGCTGAAGAACAAACTGTAGTAGTCATCTTCGTTCTCAAGCATCGGAGAGTTTTCACCTCCGCCGTTTGTTGCTCTTCTCATGTTGGCATACGCCTCTTCCCCGGCA
>CACYBO010000221.1 GCA_902772685.1 uncultured Eubacteriales bacterium
ACTCAGCACACCTGGTAGCGCAAACCCTTGATATACCGTTTGGCTGTGCTGAGAAAGCGGGGTAGTCCCAGCAAAACTCAGCACACCTGGCTGCGCAAACCCTTGATATACCGTTTGACTGTGCTGAGAAAGCGGGGCAGTCCCAACAAAACTCAGCACACCTGGTTGTGCAAACCCTTGACATACCGTCCAACCGTGCTGAGAAAAGAATTTTGGATCATTTCACAGGAGCTACTTAAACACGCATCCGGCCTGTTCGGCAACCTTTCGAAGAAAAGTGCTGTCAGAAGGTGTTGAGACAAGAGCCTGAAACAGTATTTCCTTTGCAATGGATTCATCACGTGTATCGAGTTCAAAGGTAAAGAATATATCACGCCCGATCAACAATCCAATACTGCTGTATGCCTGAAGTCTTTGAATAAGATCATCATTATACTTATGGAGATCCAAGCGGCCTGCATGTTCTATAATGATAAGACGGCCACTTGGCAGCATTATTAGAAAATCAGGATGGTAATTGATACCGCCGATATGCAATCTGCTCTCATACCGATAGGGGATATGGAGACGCTCAAGCAGGTTACCGAGCATTTGCTCAGATTTTGTGCGCATAAACACCCGGCCGACCGTAGGATAAATCAGCTCTTCGCGGCGATTCGTTTTTTTGCTTTCACGATCTGAGTTCCAGATATATTGATTCGGCGTCATGGTTATACGGTTAAGGTCCAGTCCTGCGTTTTCAAATCTTTCGAAGAGAGCATCAAACTCTGCCAGTATTTGAGAATGTCTTGCGGAATCCATAAAGCTGACCAGGTCATCAAGAAAAGAATCAATATAGCGTATCACCAGAGTGATATACTGCCGACGCGCCAACTGATAAACCCTGGTTTTGTCTTTTGTAATGCCGCTCGTACGACCATCGAGAAAGACATAGAAGGAAATCCATTTTCGTGTTCTTTTAATATATAAACGGCCTTGAGGTAAGTGCTTCAGTTCTTTCCGCAATTCATTTAATTCCAACCCCAGATGCGTGCGGATTCTGTTGATCTGAGCCTGAGCGAGAGATGGGGTGCGCAACGATAATGGTATTTCCTTTTGCTTCATTGGGACGCTCCTTATAAAATACATTAATAACCATTGCTGTAAATATATTCCAACAATAACACGCAAAGAAAAAAACTGCAACTCTTTTTTCAGAAATACAGGTTTCCGCAGTAGTTGCAGTCTCAGCCGCTCCTTGTTCTGTCCAGCCGCGTCACCTCGACGCTTCGATCAGCTCCCGGGCAGAGGCGAGGGTCGTCTCAGTGATGTTTTCGCCGCCGAGCAGACGTGCGATTTCGCTGACCTTTTCATCCGGCGTGAGCATGTCAACCGAAGTATAGGTTGAACTGTCGTCCGAGTGCTTCCAGATGCGGTAGTTGGTGGTCCCGTAGGCAGCAATCTGAGGCAGGTGGGTGATGCAGATGATCTGATGGCGTTCTGCGATCTCACGGAGCTTCCGGCCGACCACCGATGCCGCAATGCCGCTGATTCCGCTGTCGATTTCATCGAATATCATCGTAGGAATGTGATCATAGCCCCCGATGATTTTTTTGAACGCGAGCATGATCCGGGACATTTCACCGCCGGATGCGATCTTGCTGAGCGGCTTGAGTGGCTCTCCCCGGTTTGTGGTGATGAGAAACTCTATGACATCGGTGCCTTCAGCGGAGAACTGCGGGCGGCCGGCGGAATCAACAGCTTTTTTGAAGTCTACCGCAAAAGCAGCATCGCTGAAGTTGAGCTGGCCCAGCTGTTCGGTAATGAGCTCCTCAAGCTCCGCTGCGGAAGCGCGGCGCAGTTTGCTCAGTTCATCTGATGCGGTCTGTAAATCGGCTGCTGCCTTTCCGATTCTGCCTTGCAGGTCGGCAATCTCTTCATCGGCGTTATCGATAGAAGAAAGCCTGCCCCGCAGCTGGTCTGCGTATTCAAGAAGCTCAGGAATGCTCATGCCGTGTTTATCCTTGAGCCGTTTGATCGTCTCGAAGCGGCCGATGGCTTCATCCAGAGCAGCCGGGTCATAGACAGTGCCGTCGCGCAGATCGCGCAGAGTCACACAAGCGTCTTCATATTCATAGTAGAGACTGTCCAGACGCTGGCTCAGTTCAGACAATTCCTTCGTGTACGATGCTGTTTCCCCGACCATGTCCGAGACCTGCTTCAGAGCGGAGAGGACGGAGTATTCACTTTCGGAAGCGACCTGATAAGCGCCCGCCAGGCTGCTGAATATCTTCTCGCTGTTCTGCAGAAGAGAGATTTCATCCTCCAGAGCAGAATCTTCTCCTTCCTGCAGATGGGCATCCATAATCTCCTGATACTCAAAATCCATGAAATCACGCTGCCTTTTCCCCTCTGCCTGGTCTCTTTTGAGACGGGCCAGCTGTTCGCAGAGATCCGTATAATCTGCATAAAGCGCAGCAACTGCTGCCTTTGCAGGAAGCACTGTGTCTTTGCGGTAGAGATCCACGAGGCGGATGTGGTTGTCCGGGTCCAGGAGAGACTGGTGGTCGTATTGGCCGTGGATATCTGCGAGAGTCCGGCAGAATTTGCTCAGCGTTCCGAGCGTAACGATTTCATCATTGATGCGGCAAAGACTGCGTCCTGCTGCGGAGACCTCGCGGGTGATGACATACTCCCTGCTGTTGCCCGGAGAGTCTTCCGCATCCAGTGCCGCAACGAGCTGAATGACAGCTTTGTCCGCGTCGGAACGAACAAAAGCAGTGTCCGCCCGGCTGCCGAGGGCCAGACTCACAGCTTCTATGACAACAGATTTACCGGCGCCGGTTTCGCCGGTAATAATATTAAGACCATCATTGAAATCGATTTCAACATTTTCAATGATGGCAAAGTTTCGTATGCTGATGTGTCTGATCATGGTTTACCTCTCAACGCCCCTTATCCCCTTTACAAAAGCAGACCGCTCTTAAAAGAACGGGTGCATGGCTATTGTTTTTCCAGCAGATTCCTTAAAACGTCCACGACTTCGTCTGAATTTGACGGATCATCGGTGACCAGGAGAAGTGTGTTGTCGCCGGCAACAGAGCCGATCACATGCGGCAGCGCCATGGAGTCAAGAGCCTCGCCGGCTGCATTTGCACATCCCGAAAGGCACTTGAGCAGGACGATGTTCCCGGACTTGGTGATTGATCTGACAGTGCTTCTGTAAATATCGATGAGTCTCGCCGGAATCGGGCCCTCATCACTCGCGGAAACGGCATATTTATATTTGCCTGATGGAGTGAGTTTTTTGATCAGATGAAGTTCTTTGATATCCCGGGAAACAGTTGCCTGTGTAACATCATAACCATATTCTTTGAGCATTGATGCGAGTTTATCCTGGGTTTCGATTTCATGGTTTTCAATAAGCTCGAGAATTTTGTTCTGCCTTGATAGACGCATGGCAACCTCCTCTCAACAATAAATACACTTGATCATTAATAATTATACCATAGGGTGAGTAATAAAATATACATGGAAATGAATAAAATTGTTCAAGGATTGTTTGCTATTTATCTGTGGACAAACACATGTTCGTCATGTTATAATTGAGCCACAGTAAAGGCAGATACCGCAAAGCGCATAAGGCGCGGCGCGAATCAGAGGTGACGAATGATCATTCTGGGAATCGATCCGGGATACGCCATACTGGGATGGGGCATCATTGAGAAGACAGGCAACCATTTCAGGGCCATAGATTACGGAGCAGTAACTACGGATAAGGATACAGAAATGCCGCGGCGTCTTGAGCTCCTCTATGATGGACTGAGGGAGATCATCGAGGAATACAGACCGGAAGAGGCAAGTATAGAGAAGCTTTTCTTCAATACCAATACGACGACGGCAATCAATGTGGGTCAGGCGCGCGGCGTCGCGATTCTGGCCTGTATTAAGGGCGGTCTTCGTGTGGCGGAGTATACGCCGCTGCAGATCAAGCAGGCGCTGGTCGGATACGGCAGAGCGGATAAGAAGCAGATACAGTTCATGGTCAAGACCATGCTCAACCTGCCTGCGGTGCCGAAGCCGGATGATACGGCGGACGCCCTGGCAGCTGCGATCTGCCACGGACACAGCGCGGACAACAGACTGAAACAGATGACAGGAGATATCAGATGATAGGATTTCTCAGAGGGATCCTCGCCGACAAAGGCGACGGATACATAATTATAGATGTGAACGGAGTGGGATATCAGGTCTTCGTGCCCGCCAACACCACGGCATACCTCAACGCGGAGGGCGAGGAGGTGCTCGTCTATACATCCATGATCGTGCGTGACGATGATGTAAGCCTCTTCGGATTCTCGGGCAAAGGCGAGCTGGATGCTTTCCGGAAACTCATTGGTGTGAGCGGCGTTGGACCGAAGGCGGCCATATCGATACTCTCTTCCTTCACCCTCGATCAGTTTAAGCAGGCGATTGTGTTTGAAGACGCGAAGGCTTTGCAGAGAGCGAACGGCATAGGAAAGAAGAGTGCTGAGAGGATCGTGCTGGAGCTGAAGGACAAGTTTACCGCCCAGGCACCTGACGGAACCTATCTTGATACAGACGCGGTAAATGCAGAGGCGGCACAGGGCGGAAGAGGCGAAGCGATCAGCGCACTCGTTGCGCTCGGTTATTCGCGGGGAGAGGCGACCAGCGCCCTGGCGTCAGTTACAGAGAAGGATCTTACAACGGAGGAATACATCAAGCGCGCGCTGAAAAATCTGTTCTAAACGTGCCCGCGTGAAGGGACGCAGCGCATAGCGTATACGGAGAGTTGCAATGGACTATGAAGAGAGAATAACATCAGCTCAATTGGGAAGGGGCGAAGAAAAGGTCGAATTCGGCATCAGACCAAAGAGCCTCAACGAATACATAGGACAAAAGACTGCCACAGACAATCTGAAGGTCTTTATTGAGGCGGCGAAGATGAGAGGCGAGCCTCTCGATCACGTTCTGTTCTACGGACCTCCGGGATTGGGCAAAACCACTCTCGCCGGCATCGTCGCCAACGAGATGGGCGTTGACATCAGGATCACATCCGGACCGGCTATCGAGAGAGCGGGAGATCTGGCGGCGATTCTCACGAACCTCAATGAGAACGATGTTCTGTTCATCGATGAGATCCACAGACTGAACAGGAGCGTGGAAGAGGTTCTCTATTCGGCGATGGAGGACTATGCGCTTGATATCATCATAGGCAAAGGCCCTTCAGCCCGGTCCATCAGGCTGGATATCGCGAAGTTCACGCTGATAGGAGCTACGACGAGAGCAGGAAGCCTCAGTGCGCCGCTCAGGGACAGGTTCGGCGTCAGCTGTAAATTTGAAATGTACACCCCTGATGAACTGGCGGACATCATCCGCAGGACGGCGGGGATTCTGGATGTCCAGGTCGATGAGCAGTCAGTTCAGGAGATGGCGATGCGTTCCCGCGGCACGCCGCGAGTCGCCAACAGGATACTCAAGAGAGTCAGAGACTTCTCACAGGTCAAAGGCACCGGGAAGATCGATATAGAAATCACCCGGCAGGCTCTTGACGCGCTCGGCGTTGACTTCATGGGGCTTGAGAATCTGGACAGAGAAATCCTCAGGAATATCATAGACAGGTTCGACGGGGGACCTGTTGGAATCGACACCATCGCCGCGTCAATCGGCGAGGAGCGTGTGACCATAGAGGATGTGTACGAACCTTACCTGATACAGATAGGATTCCTGAACCGGACGAAGAAGGGGCGAGTGGTCTCCCGGGCGGCATACAGACACCTCGGTCTGGAGTACGCGGGAGAGGAACTGACTGGCGATGATGACATGCAGCTGAAACTGAAGGTGTAACAAAGTACTGAGCTGCGGGGGCGGAACGGCCGGCACTGGACGTTTTGCTTCAGAATATGTAGAATAGATACCAGGTTAATGAATTTTGTCTGCGTTTAGACGAAAGGATCAACATGAGAATAGAAGAATTCGATTATGAATTGCCAAAAAGATTAATAGCACAGAAGCCTGCGGGAAAACGTGATTCCTCAAGGCTTCTTGTTGTACACAGAGACAAAAAAGAAGACGGAAGCTGGGATGACATCAGGCTCGAGCACAGACATTTCTTCGACATCCTTGAATACCTGAAGGAGGGCGACTGTCTTGTGCTCAACGACAGCAAAGTCATACCAGCCCGTTTGTTCGGCCGCAAGGCGGTAAAGGACGCCGGAGGCAAGGGTGGATCCGGCAGAGAGGGCGGAGCCCATGTGGAGTTTTTGCTGATCAAAAGAGTTGGCGGCGGAGACACATGGGAGGTCATGGTCAGACCCGGACGAAGACTGAAACCGGGTGACGACGTCATCTTCAGCGGACCCGGGAGCGACATCCCTGAAGGACCGCTGCTCAACGCCCATATCATCGATTTTGGGCAGGACGGCACGCGCATCGTGGAATTCGAATATGAAGGCATCTTCATGGAGCGGCTTGAAGAAATCGGCAGCATGCCCCTTCCGCCGTATATTGAGAGACCTTCGGGAGAGGACGATAAGGACCGGTACCAGACTGTCTACTGCAGGGAGGAAGGGTCTGTTGCAGCACCGACAGCAGGGCTGCACTTCACGGAAGATCTTCTGGAAGAGGCAAAAGCAAAAGGCGTCGAACTGGCGTACGTGACACTGCATGTTGGCATCGGAACATTCCGCCCGGTCAAGGTCGAGAATATCGAAGAGCACCACATGCACTTTGAAGAATACTCGGTTCCGCAGGAAGCGGCTGATACCATCAACCGCGCCAAGCGGGAGGGCAGACGTGTCATCAGCGTCGGCACCACGTCGACACGGACGGTGGAGAGCGCTGCGTACTACGATGAGGCGGCGGGATGCTGGCAGGTGCGCGCCGGTTCAGACAGCACCGGCATCTTCATCTATCCCGGATATGAGTGGAAGATCATAGATTCCCTGATAACGAATTTTCACCTGCCGAAATCAACGCTGCTGATGCTCATATCATCCCTCTACGACAGAGAAAAGATACTGGAAGTATATGAAGAGGCGGTGCGCGAGGAATACAGGTTTTTCTCCTACGGCGACGCCATGTTTATTGAATAGATAAGATTATGAAAGAATTTCTTTGGAAGACATTTGTCAAAGACTACGAAAACTACAAAGACCCGGAAGTGCGGGCCGGTTACACGAAACTGACAGGCGCTTTGGGCGTCATCGTGAACAGCGCGCTTTGCATTGTGAAGATCATTCTGGGATTCGCGATCCACTCCATCGCCGTCGTTGCCGACGGATTCCACGACTTTGCGGACTCCTTGGCGGCGGTCATCACCCTGATTGCGTCTCATGTTTCCAGAAAACCGGCGGACAAGGAGCATCCGTACGGACACGCCAGAGTCGAGTATCTGGCCAGCCTGATGGTGTCGGCGATCATCTTCATCGTCGGCTATCAGCTGATGCGATCCTCCATCGACAAGATCATCCATCCGGAGCCGACCCACTTCACCTGGCTCATGGTCGGGTTTATGGTCTTTGCAATATTGCTCAAAGGCTCTCAGGCTCTGTTCGTCATTGCGACAGGCAGGCACATCAATTCTCTGCCGGTCGTCGCGGCGGGAACGGACAACCGCAACGACGTGATCACCAGTATCGTCATTGTGCTCGGAATGCTGTTGCATCATTTCACGGGAATTGATCTGGACGGTTACATGGGATGTCTCGTTTCGCTGTTCATCATCTTTACAGGTTTTCAGATCATACGGGAGACGGTTCACCCGCTGTTGGGCGAAGCGCCTGACAAGGAAACGGTGAAGCGAATAGAGGAAATTATCATGGAGGAACCGGAGGTTCTCGGCGCCCATGATATCATCATCTACAACTATGGACCGGGCAGGACCTATGGATCATTCCATATACAGGTGGATTCCCGCAAGGATCTTCTGTCGGCGCATACGATTATCGACAATATTGAACGCCGCCTGAAAGAGGAGATGAACTTCGACGCTGCGGGGCATTTGGACCCGATCGTAATCGACGATCCGGAGAGACTGAAGGTGATCGACATTCTGGATAAGGTCGTTCCCGGCATTGAGGGCGTGGAGAGCTACCACGACGTCCGCGTCATTCCGCGCAAAGACCACCAGCATGTGATATTTGATGTGGTGTTGGAGCCGGAAGCCCTAAAGAAAAAAGATGAAATCGCGGAGAAACTGACGGAGATCCTCGAGGCAGAGGATGAAAGCTATCAGGTGATCGTCAATTTCGATCAGTCCTTTGTATAGAAAAACTGTTTAGATAGGAGAAACTATGACAGCGGTAACATTTGATCTGCTCAAGACAGACAGCAGAACCAAAGCGCGCAGAGGCATTGTTCACACGCCTCACGGCGACATCCAGACGCCGATCTTCATGCCAGTCGGTACAGCGGCAACGGTAAAGGCTATGCGGCCGGAGCAGGTGGAAGAACTGGGCGCTCAGATTATTCTGAACAACACCTACCATCTCTATCTGCGGCCGGGTCATGAAATCGTGAAGGAAGCCGGCGGCTCCCACAAGTTCATGAACTGGAACAAACCGATTCTGACCGATAGCGGCGGATTCCAGGTCTTCAGCCTGGGCAAGATGCGAAAGATCTCAGAAGAGGGCGTGAAGTTCCAGTCCCACATCGACGGATCCCGCCACATGATTTCACCGGAGAAGTCTATGGAGATTCAGCACGCCCTCGGATCGGACATCATGATGGCGTTCGATGAATGCGCACCGTGGCCGGCGGAGCGGAGATATGTAGAGGAATCGCTGGAACTGACAACACGCTGGCTCGTACGCTGCAAGAAAGCCCACGAGGACTACGCAGCGTCTCTCGGCGGGGAGAGCCAGGTGCTGGGCGAGGGATGCAATCAGTCTCTGTTCGGCATCATGCAGGGCGGCACCTACAAGGATCTGCGTGAGAGAAGTGCGGAACAGGTCGTAGCCATGGATCTTCCGGGATACGGCATCGGAGGGCTGTCTGTAGGCGAGCCGAAGGAACTGATGTATGAAGTCATGGACGATTGCGTGGAGCTTTTGCCGAAGGATAAACCGCGTTACCTGATGGGCGTCGGCAGTCCGGACTGCCTCTTCGAAGGTGTTGAGCGGGGAGTCGATATGTTCGACTGCGTTCTCCCGACGCGAATCGCGCGCCACGGCATGGCTATGACATCACAAGGCCGCGTGAACATCAAAAACAAGAAGTACGAGCGTGACTTCACGCCGCTGGACCCGAACTGCGACTGCTACACCTGTCGGAATTACAGCAGGGCATACCTGCGGCACCTGTTCAAGTGCGATGAGATCCTCTCTGCTATGCTGATGACGAATCACAATCTGCACTTCCTGATCAAGACCATGGAGAACATCAGACAGGCCATCGATGAAGATAGATTTCTGGAGTACAAGAAGGAGTTCTTTGATG
>CACYBO010000222.1 GCA_902772685.1 uncultured Eubacteriales bacterium
CTGGACAAGGTCGTAGAGGACACGGCGTATACAGTCGAACTCTACAGCCTGCCGGTCCTCGAAGAAGGGATGGAAAGAGAAATAATAAAAGAGCATGCAGACAGTGATCGTGTTTTTACTGTAAGAGACGGCGAGACCGTACAATTGAATATAACTACGGGACTCGGATCGGGGAAACTCCTTGATAATGCTATTGATGACAAAGTCACACACGTATTCGTGCCGGGTGCTTTCACCCAAAGTGTCGTGGCGGATATCGATCGCCGAAAACTTAAGCGCACCACGTTTGTTTTGAAAGATCCGACGAAGATCTTTATCGACAAGGCGACATGGAACAGACTAAGGAAGTACGGTCTGTGTGTCAAAGTCCTTGAGAACATCACCGTGGCTGCGATCACCGTCAACCCGACGAGTCCTGCAGGATATTCATTCGATCACGGAGAGATGGCATCCGCAATGCAGAAAGCAGTGCCGGATATCCCCGTCATCGATGTAATGATGGGATAGAAGACATGAGTGAAAAAGCCAGAAGACTTGCAAATAAAAAAACGCGCAGTGAGACAGGGCTGGACTATGTCATAGGCGCATTGAATCTGCTTACGCCCTTTGGCGCCAGACTCATCAAAGAGCAGAAGCCCTTCTTCCCGGGACAGGAAGAGGAGCTGAGAGCTGAGCTTGCGCGCGTGCAGAGAATGGCGGATATTGCGGCTGCCAACGAACGCGAGATAAGCGTTCTGCAGGAAACGTTCATGATGATGAAGGACAATTCTTTCACCATAGAAAGAAGCGCCACTGCGGCGCTGTCCGTCGTCGAAATCTTCGAAATCAAGAGTCTGCTCCTGCTGATCGACAAAGTCAGAAGGACAGCGGATAAGGTGCTTTTGCCCGAAGAGTTCGTACCGGAAGACATTACAGGGCTTTTGGACGTGCTTGACCCGGGGCATGACAGACTCAACACTTTCTACATCTACGATTCTTTCTCTGAAACACTTGCGCATCTGCGCAGCGAGAAGAAGGAACTGGAACGGGAAAGCAGAAAGGAGAAGAAGAGAAGAAGGAACGAACTGCGGGCCCAGAGGGGCCTCAATCTGACGCCGAAATTCGATATCACAATATCGAAGAGCGATTCAGAACGTATAGAAATGATTCAAGAGATCTCTGAATTGGTAAAATCAGAGGAAGATTATATGTCTGTTACCTTCGTGCTCGCACCTACGGAAGCGGACAACCGGATGCAGAAGAGAATCGATGAGGTTGTCGCGGACATTGAGGAGGAAGAGCTGAAGGTCAGAGAGGATCTGTCTAGAGAGATTCACAAGTGGGAGGAAGAGCTCCTGGAAGGGTGTGAGAGAATCGGAAGGCTGGACATCACCCTCGCAAAGGCACTGCTCGCGACCAGAACGAACTGCGTGATGCCGCAGATTTCTGAAGAGCATGTGGTCGAGTTCACCGATGGCAGACACCTGCAGGTCGAAGAGATCGTACAGAAAAAGGGCGGTCAGTACTGCCCGGTCAGTATTTCTCTGAAACAGGGTGTGACTTGCATCACAGGGGCCAACATGGGCGGAAAAACTGTTTCTCTCAAACTGGTTGGAATGATTGCAATCATGGCGCAGTACGGATACTTTGTACCGGCAGCAAGCGCGCGTGTGGGTCTTTCCAATTTCATGCAGATTCTCATAGGCGACAGCCAGTCCATCGAAAGGGGCCTTTCGAGCTTCGGAAGCGAAATGGAGGAGCTCAAGGAAATGATGGATAACAGCCGGGACAGATCCCTGCTTCTCATTGATGAGATTGCGAGCGGGACCAATCCTGTCGAAGGGCTGGCGCTCACAAAGAGCATTACGGACTACCTGAAGCAACAGCCGTTCATCTCACTGATAACAACCCACTTCGAGGCGGTTACAGAGGACAGCGGCATCGTGAATATGCAGGTTACAGGTCTGGCCAATGCAGACTTTGACAGACTGGACAAGGAACTCCGGTATGCGAACAGGAGAGAGCGGATCAACATTATACAGAAGTATATGGATTACCGCCTCGCCCGCGTCGATAACAACCGAGAGGTTCCTAAGGATGCCCTGAACATCGCGAAAATGTTGGGCATAGACACAAATATTATAGAAAAGGCAAAACAATACCTGAATAATTAAGGAGAAAAAGGATGGAAAGTAAACTTAACCTGGACCCTAAACAGGTCGATCATGCCAGAGCGAGTGCCAGAAAAATCGCTGAAAGCATGCAGGAATTCATCGACAGACACACAACTGTCAGCACCGAGAGAACAATTCTGAGACTCCTGGGCGTTGACGGTGTCGATGAGGTAGACACTCCGCTGCCTAACGTAGTTGTAGATCAGATTCTCGACGCAGGCGGTCTCCCGAGAGGCGTTGCGTACTGGATCGGAAACGCTATGATCCAGACTGGCAAAGAGCCGCAGGAGATCGCAGAGGAAATGGCTGCAGGCAACCTGGATATCACGAAGCTTCCTCTTGCTCCGGCAAAGGAAGCGGAAGAGAAAATCATGCCGAAAGTCATGGAGGCCCTCAAGGTCATCAGAGCGCAGACAGAGAAGAGAAACAATTATCTGGCGACAATTGGAGAAGGAAGAAGACCTTACCTCTATGTAATCGTTGCGACAGGCAACATCTACGAAGACGTCGTACAGGCGCAGGCAGCTGCCCGTCAGGGAGCGGACATCATTGCGGTAATCAGAACCACAGCACAGTCGCTTCTTGACTATGTACCATATGGTCCGACAACAGAAGGATTCGGCGGCACCTATGCTACACAGGAAAACTTCAAGATCATGAGAAAAGCTCTTGACGAAGTTGGAGAAGAAGTCGGAAGATACATCAGACTGTGCAACTATTCATCAGGAATGTGCATGCCAGAGATCGCTGCGATGGGTGCGATAGAGAGACTGGACGTTATGCTCAATGACGCTCTCTACGGAATCCTGTTCAGAGATATCAACATGCAGAGAACACTGGTAGACCAGTACTTCTCAAGAGTTATCATCGGATACTGCGATATCATCTTCAACTCAGGTGAGGACAACTATCTGACAACAGACGACGCCTATGAAAATGCTCATACGGTACTGGCGTCACAGCTCATCAATGAACAGTTCGCAGTTCTGGCAAATGTAAAAGAAGAGCAGATGGGACTCGGCCACGCTTTCGAAATGGATCCTGAAATTGAGAATGGATTCCTCTACGAACTGGCACAGGCTATCATGGCAAGGGAAATCTTCCCGAACGCTCCGCTCAAGTACATGCCGCCGACGAAGTACATGACCGGAAACATCTTCAAGGGCAATGTACAGGATGCGCTGTTCAACATGATTGCAATCTGGTCAGGACAGTCACTGCAGCTCCTCGGAATGCTGACAGAGGCGATCCACACGCCGCATATGCATGACAGATATCTCTCCATCGAAAATGCACAGTACATTTTCAACAACATGAGAGACATCGGCAGCGAGGTATACTACAAAGAAGGCGGAATCATCCAGTCAAGAGCGCAGCTCGTGCTCGATAAGGCGGACAAACTCCTTGAAGAAATCGTTGAAGAAGGACTTTTCTCAACGATCGAACAGGGTAAGTTCGGCGGCGTCAAGAGACCGCGTGACGGAGGCAAGGGCCTCGCAGGCGTCTGCGTCAAGGATGACGAATACTTCAATCCGTTCATTCCACTGATGTTAGGAGGTGTAGAATAATGGCAGAGTGCAATACAGCAGTAGCTCAGATTGATCTGACGAAAGTAAAGCCATATGGCGACACGCTTAACGATGGTATGACGGAAGTCGCGTTTACACTTCCTGTACCTTACGGTGATGAAGCCAATGAAGCGGCTAAGATTCTCGCTAAGAAGATGGGCCTTGACGAGCCAAACGTAGTTTACGCCAAGGAAATGACGAAGGAATACACATTCTTTGTCGTGTACGGCAAGTGCCAGCACACAGTTGACTACACTACTATCAAGGTAGCGAAGGTCGAAGTTGATGTTATGGACAGACTTGAGTGCGCTGAGTACATCAAGGAGAACATCAAGAGACCGGTAGTTATCGTCGGTGCTTCAACCGGTACGGACGCTCATACAGTAGGTATCGATGCTATCATGAACATGAAGGGCTTCCACGGCCACTTCGGACTTGAAAGATACGAAGGTATTGAGGCCTACAACTACGGATCCCAGGTGCCTAATGAGGATCTGATTGCTCACGCAAAGGAACTTAATGCGGATGCAATTCTTGTGTCACAGACTGTAACACAGAAAGATATTCATATTCAGAACCTTACAAACATGGTAGAACTTCTGGAAGCAGAAGGAATGAGAGACAAGGTCATCCTCGTTTGCGGCGGACCGAGAATCTCCCACGAACTCGCTCAGGAACTGGGCTACGACGCGGGATTCGGACAGCATAAATATGCTGAGGATGTTGCATCATTCGTTCTTACTGAAATCGTAAACAGAAATATGGTATAATAAATCGCTAACAGTTATCACAGACAAGCGAGAAAGGTAAAAAAATGTTCAACAAAATCGTATCAGCTGACGAAGCAGTAGCAGGCGTTCAGGACGGTATGACCATCATGGTCGGTGGATTTCTGGGAACAGGATCCCCTGAAGTACTGATGGATGCACTCGTTCGCAAAGGCGTCAAGCATCTTACTGTAATCGGCAATGACGGAGGACTGGCAGAAGGCCAGCCTGCAGGCGAATTCGCCGGCAAGACACCAAGAGGAATCGGCAAACTTCTGGAGCATCGCATGGTAGATCACGTTATCATGTCACACGTAGGTGTTAACCCTCGTCTGAACGAGCAGTTTGCTGATGGCTCACTGAAGTACACTCTGGTTCCGCAGGGTACTCTGGCAGAAAAAATCAGAGCAGCAGCCTATGGGCTGGGCGGAGTGCTGACACCTGTAGGACTTGGTACACCGATGGAGACAGATCTGGATGAGCTCGGAAGAGAAAAGGAAGTCATGGAGATCGACGGCAAGAAGTATCTATTCGAAAGACCGCTCCATGCGGACTACTCATTTATCAGAGCATCCATGGCTGACGAGTTCGGCAACTACATGTGCTCAAAGGCGACGAGAAACTTCAATATCGTTATGGCCGGCGCGGCCGACCACACCGTTATCGCAGCAGAAAAACTGGTCAAAGTCGGTTCTGTAGATCCTGACATCTGGCAGGTAGCCGGCGTACTGGTTGAATCAATCGTGGAAGGAGAACCGGCATGGCAGATTTAAAAGCAAGAATC
>CACYBO010000223.1 GCA_902772685.1 uncultured Eubacteriales bacterium
CCTTCGATAAGGACGTCATGGTTGCTAACTTCGTTATGGGTACTCAGGAACTGTATGAGTTCTGTGACCACAACCATGCAGTTAAAATCATGCCTGTAGACTACGTTAACGATCCTACCATCATCATGAACTGCTCCAAGATGATCGCCATAAACGGTGCGCTGGGCTGCGACCTCTATGGTCAGGTTGCATCAGATACACTGGGCGGCGACGTACAGTTCTCCGGCGTTGGCGGACAGGTCGACTTCATCCGCGGTGCCGCGATGGCAAGAGACGGTATGGGCAAGGGCATCATCGCAATGCCGTCTATAACTGTTAAGAAGGATGGAACAAAGATCTCCAAGATTACAGCTCATCTGGCTGACAAGCAGGTTGTTACAGATTCCAGAAACGATACAGAATTCGTCGTTACGGAATATGGTATCGCGGATCTGTGGGGAAAGAGCAACAAAGAGAGGGCCAAAGCTCTTATCGACATTGCTCATCCGGACTTCAGACCGGAACTCAAGGAAGCAATGAAGGAAATCTTCCACCACAGCTATGACGAATAGGCTGATCATTTTACAGAAAACTATATTTGATAATTAATTTCAAGGAGGTTATGCGTTATGCAGGCTTTAAAATTAGTACCAACGATTCACTATTTTGATACTTTTAAGGATTTCAACGATGAGTTCAAGCTTGGTAAAGGTGACATCCTCGTAACAAACGAGTGGATGTACAAGCCATATGTTGAAGGTCTCGGTATCGATATGCCCGTTATTTTCCAGGAAAAGTACGGAATGGGTGAACCAACAGACGAAATGATGGATGCCATGAAAGCTGAGATGGATAAGTATGAGTATGACAGAATCATCGCTTTCGGCGGCGGCACAATCGTTGACTGCTGCAAGGTTCTCGCTTGCGAGATTCCTGACAAGGTAGCAGATCTGTACACTGACAAGTATCCTTGCAAGAAGATCAAGAAGCTCATCGCTGTTCCGACGACTTGCGGCACAGGTTCCGAAGTTACGAACGTAGCTGTAGCTTCCATTCCTTCCCTCGGCCTGAAGAAGGGTATCGCTACGCCGGATACATTCGCTGACGAAGCAGTTCTGATTCCTGAATCACTGCAGGGTCTGCCTGACAAAGTATTCGCAACTTCTTCCGTAGATGCTCTGATCCACGCTGTTGAATCATTCCTCTCACCGAAGGCTTCACCATTCACGGAGATCCTTTCCAAGGAGGCAATCGCACTGATCATGGGCGGATACAAGAAGATCGTCGAAAGAGGCGGCAACACAAAGGAAAACAGAGCTGACCTGCTGAAGGACTTCTGTCTGGCAGCAACTTATGCAGGCATCGCATTCGGTAATGCTGGCTGTGCTGCTGTACATGCACTGTCCTATGCTCACGGCGGAGCATTCCACATTCCGCACGGCGAAGCCAACTTCATCTGCTTCACTGAGGTATTCAAGATGTACATGAGAAAGCAGCCTGTTGGAAAGATTCAGGAAGCTAACAAGATCTTCTGCGATGTACTTGGCTGTGACGAAGCAGTTGTATATGATGAGCTGGATGCTTTCCTCGGCAAGATTCTTGAGAAGAAGCCTCTCAGAGAGTACGGAATGACCGAGGATCAGGTTGCTCCATTCGCGAAGTCAACAATCGACAACCAGCAGAGACTTCTCGGCAACAACTATGTTGAACTGTCCGAAGAAGAAATCGCTGAGATTTTCCAGAACCTGTACTAAAAACAAACATAATAAAACCATTACATAAGAGCGGAGGGTATATCCCTCCGCTCTTTTTTTAATTAATAATATCTAAGAATAATATGTATTTATATTGTTTGAACATGGTATGAATTTGTGATAACATATCATGGAATTATTAGAGATCAAAAAAGGAGTATTGTATATGCAGAATATTTTGGTAGATCAGAACATTATCATTACAGAACCGTGCAAAACGTTAAGAACGCTGGGTCGGAACGCTTTGGCAGGCAAGTGGAAACTTGCTATCACGGCTGTTTGTGTATATATATTGGTGATTCAGCTCCCGATGGCTGTTTTTGACGCGCTGTTCGGCACAAATGTAGGGAGTATCATGACCGATAACGGATACACCTATGGCATGGATGCCGGCTTTTATGTTGATTTTTACAACAATATGCCGCAGGTGTGCATTTTGAGTGAAATCTATTTTATTCTTGTATCGGGCGCAATGGAACTTGGAATCTCACTGTTCTTCCTGGCAACTTTCCGTAAACATGAAGTGCAGGTGACGGATATGTTCCTTGGATTTGAACGGTTTGGAAAGGCGCTTGGACTGTTCCTTTACAAAAGTCTGTTCATTTTCCTGTGGAGCTGTCTCTTTATCATTCCGGGAATCATAGCAGCGTTCAGATACAGTCAGGCGTTTTTTATCCTGGCGGATGATCCTAACAAGGGAATCAGGCAGTGCATAGATGAGTCAAAAGACATGATGAAAGGGAACAAGGGAAAGTATTTCCTGCTTCAGATTTCGTTCATCGGATGGGCACTGCTCTCAGCGATACCGGCGGGAATTATTGAATCAATCGGCGGAACCGTTTCGTCCAACACATTTGTAATTGCACTGTTCGGATTGGTTGGCGGACTGTTCATGGCACCTGTCATCGCATATGTCTATTCGACTTTAGCGGGTTTCTATGAAATCCTTGCAGGACACCTTATTAAGGAGACTATGCCTGTTCCTGTTACAGTAGAAGAAGCCAAGGAGCAGTATGAAATAATACAGGCAAAGGCAGAAGAAGCCCAGGCTGAAAACAGAGACCCTGAAGAGAAGGAAAGCACAGACAAGGAGTAACAATTGGAAAAAATCAAGACCGAGAATTATAAATTTTATGCGCACAAGGAATGTGAATTCTTTCCGTGCCATGCTGTAAGTGACGAGGAGACATTCAATTGTCTCTTCTGTTATTGCCCCCTGTATGCCCTCGGCAGAGAATGCGGCGGCAATTTCACTTATACGGAGAACGGAATCAAGGACTGCAGCAGCTGCATGGTGCCGCACGGCAGAGGGGCATACGATCATGTTATGTCCAAGATGGGGCTGCTAATGGAACTGGCGAAAGATAAAGGAAAGGAATAAATGGCACAGGAAATCAGACTTGACAACGGAGTCACAATAATCATAGAGAAGAACACCATGGTCAGATCAGCAGCCCTGGGCATATGGGTAGCCTCAGGTTCAATGTATGAAGATGACAGCACGCATGGTGTTTCTCATTTTATTGAACATATGATGTTCAAAGGGACAAATAAGCGAAGCGCCAGAGATATCGCATCGGATATGGATAGGATCGGCGCCACCTTCAACGCGATGACCGGAAAGGAATCGACCTGCTATTATGTCAAAACGCTGACATCCAACATCTACGAAGGTGCTGAAATACTGCTGGACATGGTTCTGAAATCCAGATTCGACTCGGTGGAAATGGATAAGGAACGCCAGGTCATACTCGAAGAAATCAAAATGGTGAAGGATACGCCGGATGATGAAATATATGACACGATTTCCGAAATCGTGAATAATGGAAATCCTCTTGGCCGTTCCGTGCTTGGCACACCGGAAAGCCTTGCGGGTATTGACCGCGACAGAATGGTGGCATACTACAAAAAACGCTATGTAAAAGATGGAATTGTAGTAGCTGTTGCCGGGAATTTTGATGAGAAGAAAATTGCTGATCTCTTCGAAAAAAAGATGAAAAGACTCAACAAGAGACTTCCGTCTTTCACTCCTGACAGTAAACCGTACAGGAAATCCTTTGATGTCAGGGTAAAAGATATTGAGCAGACCCATTTATGTCTGGCTGCTCCCGGAGTATCATACAAGGATGATATGTATTATGTATTTGTTCTTATGAACAACATACTCGGCGGTTCTATGAGCTCCAGACTGTTTCAGAGCATCAGAGAGCAGAAAGGACTGGCTTATAACGTCTGTTCCATGAATGCCTTCAGCAGCTTCAACGGCTTTTTCAATATTTATGCCGGCGTGTCTCATGAAAATGCAGGCAAAACCATCAGGGAAATCAGAAAAGAACTGGTCAGACTGGCTGAACACGGTGTAACAGAGGAGGAGCTGTCGATTGCGAAGGAGCAGACGAAGACGTCTTATATATTCTCTCTCGAAAACCAGGCAGCGCTCATGTTCTCACTTGGGAGAAATAAACTTCTTCTGGATAAACTGTTTTCAGTGGATGAATCGCTTGAAAAGTACAACGCTGTAACAAGACAGGATATTCTTAAGGCGGCTGAGATGATCGGTGATCTGGACAACTACTGCGCTGCCGTTATCACGGGCAAAGAACTTGATATCGAGGAACTGATTAATGAAAGTAAAAATCAATAGCCTTTCCGGAGTTTATCCATCTTATGAGACAAAAGGTTCCGCAGGCATGGATCTGCGGGCGTATATCGAGGAACCCATCGTTCTGGAGCCCGGGGAAAGAAAACTCATCCCCACGGGGCTCTTCATGGAATTCGAATCCGGTTATGAGGTTCAGATACGAGCCAGGAGCGGACTCGCTGTGAAGCATGGGATCGGCCTCGTCAATGGGGTCGGCACAATAGACAGTGATTACCGCGGAGAGATCAAAATTGCGCTGATCAACATGGGCAGTGAAGCCTTTGCGGTAAAAAACGGAGACAGGATTGCCCAGATGGTGATTTCTCCGGTCGTGCAGGCGGAGATAGAGATTGCAGAAGAGTTGACCGATACCGACAGGGGAACGGGGGGCTTTGGCTCCACAGGATTATAAAATGATAACCAGAACAGACATAGAAA
This sequence comes from uncultured Eubacteriales bacterium, assembly GCA_902772685.1. Classification (GTDB taxonomy): domain Bacteria; phylum Bacillota; class Clostridia; order Peptostreptococcales; family Anaerovoracaceae; genus Lentihominibacter. The sequence goes on from CACYBO010000223.1 coordinate 4,813, forward strand.
AACGTGAATATGAGTATCTCTCACCATACGCTACAAAAGCGGCAGAATCCCGGGGTAGGATGAAATCCGAGGAGAAATGTGAAATCCGGACAGATTTCCAGAGGGACAGGGACAGAATCATCCATTCCAAATCGTTCCGCCGTCTTATGCACAAGACACAAGTGTTCCTTGCTCCGGAAGGTGACCACTTCAGGACAAGGCTGACGCATACGATTGAGGTATCACAGATTGCCAGGACCATTTCAAGGGGACTGGGTCTGAATGAGGATCTTACAGAAGCGATTGCAATGGGTCATGATCTGGGTCACACGCCGTTCGGACACAGCGGTGAACAGGTGCTCAACAGAATCTACAGCAAAGGCTTCCGGCACAATGAGCAGAGTCTTCGGGTTGTTGATGTGCTGGAGTTTCACGGGACAGAAAGAGGGATGAACCTGACAGCGGAGGTCCGCGACGGAATACTCAATCATACAGGTCCCGTTATGCCTTTTACACCTGAAGGGCAGGTGGTTAAAACCAGCGACAGAATCGCCTATATCAACCATGATATCGACGATGCCATCAGAAGCGGCGTGATTACAGAGCAGGATCTGCCGCAGGATTGCGTTGCGGTGCTCGGAAATTCTCACAAGAAACGAATTGATACCCTCGTGAAGGATATGATCGCAAACAGTGAAGACTCGCCTGTAATCTGTCTGAGCGATGAAAAGCTTGACGCTATGACGAAGCTCAGGAGTTATATGTTTGAAAATGTCTATCATAATGACCGGTCGAAGAGCGCCGAAGATATGGTTCACATCGAGACTGTCATCAAAACACTCTTCGAATACTACATGCATCACCCGGAGCTCATCGTCAGAGAGTACCCCGATCTGGCTGCCGACACTGATATAGAGGAACTGGTCAAAGATATGATTGCGAGCATGACTGACCGCTATGCAGTAAATATTTACAGAAGAATCAAATAAAAAAAAGGAATTATCGTCCTGCCAACGTAATTAGTATTGTAAAACATATAATTACAGGGGTAGACGTGGCGAATAATCGTAGTTCATATAATTTTAATAACGTTGAAGAAATAAAAAGCAGGTGCAACATCGTAGATGTCATTGGCAGGGTGATAACCCTGAAAAAGGCCGGCAGTTCCTATAAGGGACTTTGTCCTTTTCACAATGAGAAGACACCTTCTTTTTCTGTTGATGAAGGAAGACAGTCCTATAAGTGCTTTGGCTGCGGAGAAGGCGGGGATGTTATCAGCTTCGTCGAGAAGTATTACAATCTCGATTTCATGGAAGCCATGGAAATGCTGGCGCGTGACTACGGAATAGAGCTTAAGAAAGGGAACAGAGATAACGGACGGACCAAAGAGTACTACGAAATCAACAGACTGGCGGCCAGATTCTTTTACAGGGCCCTCAGGGAACATAACAATCCCGGATATACGTATATGCGCCGCAGGGGGATATCCGATGAGACGCTGAACACCTTTGGAATCGGGTATGCGGACGATGGGTGGACGACTCTTACGGATCATCTGGTGAAGGAAGGATATGAGCCGTCCAAACTCGTCGAGGTCGGACTGGCATCCGAAAAGGACGGCAGATACTACGATAAATTCAGAGGAAGAGTGATTTTCCCAATCCTCAATACCGGGGGCAAAGTAATAGGCTTCGGAGGAAGAATCATCGCTGAAGGCGAGCCGAAATACCTGAACTCCAGAGAATCGTCGGCATTTCAGAAGAAAAATAATCTGTATGGCCTCAATATAACCAAAGACTATGTAAAAAAAGAAGACAGAATCATTCTGGTCGAAGGGTATATGGATGTCATTTCTCTGTATCAGGCAGGAATCCGCAACGTATCTGCGTCTCTGGGAACAGCCCTTACGGAGAATCAGGCAAGACTGATCAAAAGATATACTTCAAATGTCATCCTGTCCTATGATGCGGATAATGCCGGGCAGAATGCGGCGCTCAGGGGTCTCGATATTCTCTACAATGAAGAGCTGCGCGCCAGGGTTCTCATTGTTACTGACGGCAAGGATCCCGATGAATTCATCAAGGCAAAAGGCAGGGACGCATATCTGGAACTTGCTGACAAAGCGCTTCCCTATGGGGATTTCAAACTATTGAAAGCCAGAGAAAAATACGATTTCAATGACAGACAGCAGGTTCTCATGTATATACGGGAAGCTCTGACCATCCTCAGAGGGATGAAACCGGTAGAAGCGGACATGTACATCGGCAGGCTTTCTAAAGAGACAGGGATATCCGAGCAGGCGATCCGGCGGGAGCTGGAAAACAGTTCAGATGGCGACAGAAATAAGGGCTTTGAATCCGTATTTTCGAAGGAGAACGGACAGGAACAGACGAGCGAAGCGGAGCAGCAGCTTCTTAAACTCATGCTGATCGACAGCGATTACGCCAGGCTTCCGGACGATATCAAGGATGAGGTGTTCAACGATCGAATAAGCAGCAGTATCTATGCGGCAATCCAGGCCGCCGATAAGGGCGAACGGCCTCTGGATATGAATGCGATCAACGATCAGATTGACGTGGAATGCTCACAGATGCTTCAGAATGTCATGTCGAAGATCATTCCCGGAGACAAAGAAAAGGACATATATGACGACTGCATCAGATTCATAAGGCTTCAGAAACTCAGACGCGAAGACGCGCACATAACAGTCAGACTCCGCGATCCGGATCTGGATCCGAAAGAAATGGAACAGCTGATGCAAAGGCAGATCGAAATACAAAAATCAATTAAAGGATAGGGTGAGAAAATGCCAAAACAAAAAGAAACAATTAAAAAGACAGAACTGGAGCGTTTCAGAGAGAAAATCGCTGCCATCAAAGAAGGATCAGAGGATGACGCGCAGCTTACCGGCGTATCTGAACGCAGCAAACTCCAGGTCATGTCTGACCTCAAACAGTTCGCCGCGGACAATGGACTGACCAAACTCACATTCTCCGAAGTCGGTGACCGTATCGATGCGATCGGATTTGATAAAGACCAGATTGATGATATTTACGACTTCCTTGACAGACAGGGGATATCAGTCGTCGGTGAACGGGAAGAGCCAGACAAGACGGAACTCGACAAAATCGATATGGAGGAAGAAGATCCTGACATCAAGGCACAGCTCGAAAAAGACCCTAAAGCCAAGGAAATCGATCTGGAAGCGACCATCTCAAAAACTGTTGCGGTGGATGACCCGGTCAGAATGTATCTCAAGGAAATCGGCAAGGTGCCGCTCCTGTCCGCTGAGGAAGAGGTTGATCTGGCAAAGAGAATGGAACAGGATGATGAATACGCCAAGCAGAAACTCTGTGAGGCCAACCTCAGGCTTGTTGTTTCCATCGCCAAGAAATATGTTGGCAGGGGAATGCTTTTCCTGGATCTTATTCAGGAAGGCAATCTTGGTCTGATCAAAGCCGTGGATAAGTTTGATTACACCAAAGGCTACAAATTCAGCACATACGCTACATGGTGGATCAGACAGGCGATTACCAGATCCATTGCGGATCAGGCCAGAACCATCAGAATTCCGGTGCATATGGTTGAAACAATCAATAAACTCATAAGAGTATCCCGTCAGCTTCTTCAGGAAAATGGCCGTGAACCGACCCCTGATGAAATTGCAGAAGAAATGGGTATTACCGTTGAGAAAGTAAGAGAGATTCTCAAGATAGCACAGGAGCCTGTATCACTGGAAACGCCTATCGGCGAAGAGGAGGACAGCCATCTGGGAGACTTCATTCCTGACGAGGATGCCCCTGCTCCTGCTGAAGCCGCTGCATTCAGTATGCTCAAGGAACAGCTTGTAGAAGTTCTCAACACCCTGACTGAGAGAGAACAGAAAGTTCTCAAACTCAGATTCGGTCTGGAAGACGGACGCGCCAGAACACTGGAAGAGGTCGGCAAGGAATTCGATGTCACACGTGAGAGAATCAGACAGATTGAGGCCAAGGCTCTCCGCAAACTGAGACATCCTACCAGAAGCAAGAAACTCAAGGATTATCTGGAGTAACATGAATAGACTTACAGACAGGCTGCAGATGATTGCAGATGAGATCAAGAAAGGCGAGACCATGGCCGATATAGGTACCGACCATGGTTTTTTGCCGCTGTACCTATGGGAAAACGGGATTTCCCCATCGGTCATCATGTGCGATATCAGCGAGCCGTCCCTCGCAAAGGCAAAAGCGGCATCCGGAGCGTACCAGTTCGGCAATGAACTGGATTTCAGGGCAGGGGATGGTTTGAAAGTCCTGAAAACAGGAGAAGTGGACGCTGTTGTGATCGCCGGTATGGGAGGTCTCCTCATCCGTGATATACTTGCTGATGATCCTGCAAAGACATTCTCTTTTAAGAAATTTATCCTGCAGCCGAGAAATAATGCCGGGCATCTTAGATACTGGCTTGCATCCAATGGATTTAACATTGCGAAAAATCAGCTCGTACGCGAAGGAAAGTTCATATGTGAGGTAATTACTGTTTTAACGCCAAAAGCCTTTGATATGGACGATTTGGCACCTCAGAACGCATCGCCTGATCCGGGCGGGGCCTGCTGGGATTTCCCGGCTGATTTCTTTGAAATACATCCGGAACTGGCATCTGAGTACGCTGCAGTGAAACTCGGCATCGAAGAGAAGATTCTGGAAGGAATGCTGAAGAGTGAAACTGTGACCCGTGATGAAATTGAAACTGTACGGGGACGCATTTCGTATTTCAATAAAATGAAGAATAAGAAAGTCTGAGAGTTTGTGATTATGAAATATGTTGAATTTATCAAACTGATGGAGGAAATCGCTCCAACAGAGGCATATCGTGAAATCGATAATTCGGGACCGCAGATCTACAGCGGAGCGGAAGAAGTGAACAAGGTGCTCGTATGCCTTGAAATCAATATGGATGTGCTGAAGGAAGCGGAACAGAAGCAGGCCGATATGATTCTGACCCATCATCCACTGATTTTCACGCCAGAATCATTCATTGATTACTGCGATTATCCCGGGAAATACATTCATGAGGCTGTGAAAAAGGGAATCTGTGTTTATTCTGCCCATTTGTCTTTTGATTTTGCAGCGGAAGGGAATAACGCATATCTGGCAAAGCTTCTCGGGCTTACTGATGTTGAACCTTGTTCCATCGATCGGGAGTGCAGAGGAAATCTTCCGGTCGGCATGTCATTTGAGGAAGCATGTATGCATGTCGAAAAGGCGCTCGAACTGCCTCCGCATTATATAAGATGCGTGGATGGAGGAAAAGGACAGCTGCAGAAAGCCGGCCTTTGCACCGGCGCCGGGGGTGGGTATATTCCTGGTGCGGTGAGAAGCGGATGCGATTTGTTTATCACAGGCGATCTGAAACTTCATGAGGCTCAATATGCAAAGGCATCAGGTCTCTCGGTCATCGATGCCGGCCACTACGGAACAGAAAAAATCTTTGTGGAGAATGCGGCCGAACAGATTCGCAGAAAGGCAGATGAAAAGCATCTTGACATCGATGTTATAATGGCTGAGTCGAGTACAAATCCATATACGCTTTAATTGATGGATCCGGGTAAGACAGACGATCGCGCATCGCTCCGGGCGATGTGAGGAAAGTCCGGGCTCCGCAGGGCAGGGATGCCGGATAACGTCCGGCGTAGGTAACTATAGGGAAAGTGCAACAGAAA
>CACYBO010000224.1 GCA_902772685.1 uncultured Eubacteriales bacterium
CCGTTCAGGATTCTGATCGGCAGGTCTGATCCGTCAGCCATGTAGATTCTGGCTTCCGACTGGTTCGGATTGCATCCGTACTTGAGTTTCAGTTCATTCATTTCGCTATTACCTTTCGTTTCTGTTGATCAGCCTTTCTTCGTATTTGCCATCCGACAGATCTGTATATCTGACGTACAGTGAGATTTTGTTATCTGCATCCAGAGCGTTCCAGATTTCATCTGCAAAAGCATCGATATCTTCCGGAACGGCCACTCTCTCCGGCTCCCCCTGGAAAGTCGGCAGCGGTGATCCATCCTGCACATATGTGTGGATGAAATGACCCACACCCGGAAGCGCTTCGTAGGCGAAGGTGAACCTGTTGCAGGCTGTGCCTTCCGCATCCGCGCTCTTCAGGATGCTCATCTCATAATTCCCGGTTGCAATATCCGTAACGCTGCTGATCCTCGGCGTGAGGTTCGGCGCGTCAGGCTCAAACTGTCTGTCTTCGAGGGCTTCCGAAAAAGCAAGTCCTCTTTTGAGCCCGTCATATACTGTATCTGTCTGATCACCGTTGGTGACGATCAGGAAGTTTTCGAACTGCCTGATGGCGGCGTATATAATGAGGCTCGGATCCTCCACTTTGGATGCATCGAAGGGTTCCGTATAAACCTCTCCGTCACGAATCGTAAACACGCGGTTTCTGCTGTTCGCGCTTCTTCCCATAATGAAATATGCTGAGCATGCTCTTCCTGAAGGTGTCATTCCCGTTACGATGCCGCGCCCAACATATGAATTGCCTTTAGCTCTGTCTGTAAAGGTATCTGTTTTATATACATCCATCTCATTTGCTCCTTTCGGTTTCAGCGTTTCCACCGCCTGCCATTTCCGCACATATCTTCTCTGCCGCTGCCGGCAGTATGACCCATTCAGCCTCTTCCATAACACGTCTCTGCAGTATTTCAGGCGTGTCCCCATCTTTCACCTCGACGGCCTTCTGCATGATGATCTCGCCGCCGTCCGGAATCTCGTTCACATAGTGGACGGTCGCTCCAGTAACTTTGACGCCTTTTTCGAGGGCCGCTTCATGGACGGTCAGTCCGTAGAATCCTTTGCCGCAGAAGGACGGAATCAGCGATGGGTGGATATTGATGATCCTGTGATCAAAGTGACTGGTAAAGTCTTCACTCAGAATGCTCAGGAACCCTGCCATGATGATCAGATCGATTCCTCTGTTTTCGATTTCTTCCGTCAGTCTCTTTTCAAAGCCTTCCTGGCCGCCGCAGCTTTTTCTCGTGATGGCCAGGGCCTCGATTCCTGCCTTTGCAGCGCGTTCCAGCGCAAAGGCATCCTTCTTGTTTGAGATGACCAGTCTAATGCTGCCGCTCTTCAGTGCACCGCTCTTTTCCGCATCGATGAGAGCCTGCAGATTTGTTCCGCCGCCCGAAACGAGGACGGCGATTTTTGCTTTTGCCATGGTATTACCTATATTAACTCTATCTTGTTTTCACCTTTGATGATCTCGCCGATGATGTACGGCTCTTCGCCGGCCGCAGTCAGAATCTGCAGCGCCTTGTCCGCCTCTTCCGCAGGCACAACGATGCTCATTCCAACGCCCATGTTGAATGTGTTGAACATGTCCCGTTCAGTGATCCCGCCCGTTTTGGCGATCAGCTTAAATATCGGGAGCACCTTGACGGACGCCTTGTCGATCTTCGCGCAGAGACCGTCCGGAATGCTTCTCGGGATGTTCTCATAAAAGCCTCCTCCCGTTATGTGGGAGATGCCTTTGACAGTTACTTTTTCTATGAGTTCCAGAACCGGCTTGACATAGATCTTTGTCGGGGTGAGAAGGGTTTCGCCGATCGACTTTCCTCCCAGCTCCTCTACCGGTGATTTGATATCTGAATGTTCAACATCAAAGACCTTCCTGACGAGGGAAAAGCCATTCGAGTGAACGCCGCTGGACGGAAGCGCGATAACCACATCCCCCTCTTCCATGGTTTCATTGTCGATGATCTTATCCTTGTCGACGACGCCTGTCACATACCCTGCCAGGTCGTATTCATCCTCCGGATAAAAGCCCGGCATCTCGGCCGTCTCTCCGCCGATGAGCGCCGCGCCTGACTGGATGCATCCATCGCACACGCCCTTGACGATCGCTTCCATTCTCTCCGGAACGTTTTTGCCGCAGGCGATGTAATCGAGGAAAAAGAGAGGCTTTGCTCCCCCGCAAATAATGTCATTCACACACATAGCCACACAGTCTATGCCAACCGTGTCGTGCTTATCCATCAGAAACGCCAGTCTGAGTTTGGTTCCGACTCCATCTGTTCCGCTGACGAGAATCGGTTTTGTGATTCCCGTCAGGTCGAGTTCGAACATGCCTCCGAACCCGCCTATGTCCGAGCACACACCTTCCGTTCTGGTGGAAGCGATGTGCTTCTTCATCAGTTCAACAGCTCTGTATCCTGCTGTGATATCCACTCCGGCTGCAGCATATGCATCTGATCTTGAATTGTTCATTTATTTATTCCTTTCCGTTCCAGCAATATGTGCATACACAGTCTTTGTCCAGACCGATTGCTTCCAGAACGCCGTCTATGTTCTGATAACCCAGAGAATCGAATCCGAGCTTTTCGCTGATGGCCTTCCGAAGCGCCTTTCCTCTGTCTGTTCTGCCGTCGCTGTACTCTTCGATGTACTTCTCGCCTTCTTCCCCTTCCAGTTCGAGGATCGTCTTTCTGGCGATCAGATCACGCTCAGGCGTCTGCCGCGTAAAGTTCAGGAATTTGCATGCGTACATGATCGGAGGGCATGCTGACCTCATGTGAACTTCCTTCGCGCCGTGCTCATAGAGGAAATCTACGGTCTCTCTGAGCTGCGTGCCTCTGACAATGCTGTCATCCACCAGAAGCAGTTTCATGTCTTTAATCAGCGGGGTGACCGGAACCTGCTTCATCTTCGCAACTCTGCTGCGTTCCTCATGGGACATCGGCATGAAGCTGCGCGGCCAGGTCGGGGTGTACTTGACGAATACCCGACCGTAGTCCTGCCTGCACTCATTGGAGTAGCCAATGGCGTGGGCGATTCCTGAATCCGGTACGCCGCAGACATGATCGACCTGCGGGACACCGCCGTGCGCCGCCTCTTCTCTTGCCATGATATGGCCGTTGAGATTTCTCATCCGCTCGACATTGACGCCCTCATAGTCGGAATTCGGATATCCGAAATACGTCCAGAGGAATGCGCAGATGCATGTCTTGCCGGTCGCAGGCGAGAGGACTTTGAAGCCGTCGGCTTTCACTTCGACGATCTCCCCGGCGCCCAGTTCATAGGTTGTTTCATAACCCAGTTTCTCATAGGCGAAGGACTCAAAGGAAATGCTGTGGCCGTGCTCGTCCTTTCCGATGAGCATCGGCGTCCTTCCGTATTTGTCTCTGGCTGCGATGATCGTTCCGTCTTCCTTCAGAATCATGATGGAAGCGGATCCCTCGATGGCGTCCTGCGCGAACTTGATGCCGCTGACGAAATCGCTCTTCTGGTCGATCATGGAAGCC